>NZ_LJHZ01000108.1:0-134720 GCF_001296055.1 Novosphingobium sp. AAP93 | reverse complement strand
AAGCTTGCGAAGATCGTCAGGCGTATCAACCTGATCAAGAAGCGGCGTATGCGGATCGGTACTCATGGCCCCGCGCGTTACCGGAGCAGAAGCGGCTTGTCGATTGCAGGTGGCTCGGCTTTGTTGACGAAACATGTCGCGCAGATTGGCGCGAACCACCTGAACCGCGTCTGACCTCCCTAGATGGCCGTCGCCAGATCGACGAGCCAATCGGGCGAAGCGGCGACGAGAACGGCTTCGACGAGCTTGTCACCGCCGGTGAAGATCATCACGCCGACGACCATCAGCAGCCCGCCAAGCACGCGCTTGCCGCTGCTGCCTGCCGACATCAGCCCACCGCGCCAGCGTGCGAGGAGCGAGCGGGTGGCGAAGGCCAGCACAAGCAGCACGCTGGCAATGCCGAGGCCGAAGGCGGCCATCGTCACGGCGACCATCGTCAGGTTCTCGCCTTGTGCCGCCAGCACCGTCGCCGCGCCGAGCGTCGGGCCGACGCAGGGGCTCCAGACGAGGCCGAGCAGCACGCCGATCCCCGCCTGTCCGATCAGACCGTAGCGCTCGAGCCCGGCCTTCTTCGCATTGGCCCAGTTGGCCAGCGGGCTGGCTGCTTGGGTGAGCATGTCCTGCACGTGGGGAATGACCAGCGCCACACCGGCAGCAACGAGCATCACGGCACCGGCGAGGCGTACCCAGTCGCCATCGAAGCCCGAGGCGGCGCCGATGGTCGCAAGGAGGAACCCCGTCAGCGTGAACGAAGCGACGAGGCCTCCGGCCAGCGCAAGCGGCCCGCGCGGGTGTGCCTGCGCCGCGCTGCCAAGCACGATAGGGACGAGCGGCAGCACGCAGGGCGAGAGGATGGTGAGCGCGCCCGCGGCATAGGCGAGCGCCGGGCTGAGGATATCGGCGGCCATGGCGTCAGCTGATCGTCTTGGCGAGCAGATCGTTGATCAGCTGCTTGTTGGTCATGTAGACGACGCGGCCGACTTCCTGCTTGCCCTTGTAGCCAATCAGCGTCGATTGCTTGGTCGCGCCGAGCGCCTTCCAGTAGTCCTTCTGGGTGTCGTAGTTGATCGAAAGGATCAGCAGCTTGTCATAGGCGGGCGCGGCGGTGGTCGCCTTGATCGTCCGGCCCTGCGAGGCGCAGACGAGGCACCACCAGGCCTTGACCTCGACCAGCACGGGGCGGCCCTGCGCCTGTGCGGCAGCCAGCGCGGCGGGGGTGTAGGCCTGACGCTCGGCGGCGAGGGCGGGGGTGGCAAACGAGGCAGCCGCAGCAGCGGCGAGGGCGATGGAAGCGATGGGACGGAACATGGGATACGGTCTCCTGAACTGATGTCCCTCCTTCGCCACGGCGGCCTCGCGGGTTACATCAGCCAGTCGAACGCGACTGGAACAGGGTGGCGATGAGGATACCTGCCGCCGCGAAGGCCGCGATGGGGAGCGCCTGCTCGAGCACGATTGACCAGCCTTTGCCGCGCAGCAGGACGCCGGTCGCGGCGCGGATGAAATGGGTCAGCGGAAAGACCTCGCCAAGAGCCTGCGCCCAGCGCGGCAATGTGGCGAAGGGGTAGAGGAACCCGGAGAGCAGCATCGAGGGCAGGTAGAACGCGACGGCCCCTTGCAGCGCCGCCAACTGCGTCTGCGCCCTTGCTGCAATGGCATAGCCGAGCACCAGATGCGCGGCGCAGAACAGCGGCAGCAGCGCGGCGAGTGCGACGGCACTCTGCGGCAACGGAAGCTCGAACAGCCAGATGCCCGTGGCCATCACGGCGAGGCCCTGCACGGTGCCGATCATGATGTAGGGCAGCAGCTTGCCCAGCAGCACTTCCCAGCGCGCGGCGGGGAGGATCAACAGCGCTTCCCATGTGCCGCCCTCCCGCTCGCGCGCGAGGCTGAGCGAGCCCAGCATGATCATCGCGATCATCACTGTCACCCCGATCAGGCCCGGCAGGAAGCTCCAGTCCGAGCGGGAGGCGGGATTGTAGAGGCGCTCGGTCCTCAGGCCCGGCCCCGCGACCTCGCCGCGTTCGGCAAGGGCGCGCCAGTAAGCGGCTTCGATCCGGGCCGTCGCCGCAGAGGAAAGCGCCGCGTTGCTTTCATCGACCACGATCCGAAAGGGCCCGCCCTTGGCGAGCGGGTTGGCGAAGGAGCGCGCTTCGGGAACTTCGATGCCGATCACCGCTTGGCCGCGCTTCACGGCAGCTTCGGCGGAGCCGGGCTGACCCTTTGCCACCACCACAATGTTGCGCTGTTTTCGCAGCGTTTTGGCCACGTTTTCGGCATCGGTTGATGTGGGAGCGGCGACGGCAACGGCAACGGCGGCATCGGGGCGGATCGCGGTGCCGAACAACACAATCTGGAGGAGCGGCACAACCACCAGCAAGGTCAGCGCGATGCGGGTGCGCAGCAGCCGCGCCCACTCGACCGCCGCAATGGCCATGATGCGCCTTGGCGTGCTCATCGTCGGGCCTCGGCTAGTACGGCGGCTTCGAGCGTTGGCGCGCCAGCTGCAGCGATCAGGGTAGCTGGTGTGGTCTGCGCACCGGCAAGGCCATCGTGATAGAGCATGATCTGCGGCAGCTGCTCCGCCTCGGTCAGATCATGCGTGCTGACGATCACCGCGCTGCCTGCTGCTGCGATCTGCGTCATCCAATCCCACAGCGCGAGGCGGGTGACGACGTCGAGTCCGGCAGTCGGCTCGTCGAGCAGCAGGAGATCGGGCGCGTGGATGACACTGGCGGCGAACTGCGCTCGGCGGGCCCAGCCGCCCGATAGGTGGGTGAAGCGGCGGGAGGCGACTTCATCGAGACCATAACGCTCTATGGATTGGTCCACCATCCGCGCCGGCAGGCCATGCATTCGCGCATGAAATCTGAGGTTCTCGGTGACGGTCAGCTCCGGGTAGAGCGCCAGCCGCTGGTTCATGTAGCCGATCCGCTGCCGGTCGACACGGCCAGACCGCACGGCATGGCCCAGAACAAAGCCTGCTCCGGCATCGGGCGCGACCAGCCCCGCCAGCATCCGCAAGGTGGTCGTCTTGCCGCCACCGTTGGCGCCCACGAGGCCAAGCAGATCGCCGGGGCGCGCGCAGATCGTCACCTCACGGACCACTTCGCGGCCGTCGTAGGTCTTGGCGAGACCGCGCACGTCGACGACCGGTTCAGGCATGGCGGTAGGCGAAGCCGCCGTACATGTGCTTGCTCGCCTCAGCGCCGAGGATGACGATCTGTTCGCCAGGCGCGGCGTTGTGCCGGACGCTATCGAGCGCGATCCAGATGGCAGCGGAGCCGGTGTTGCCGATGCGGTCCGCCTGAACGAACATCCGTTCGGGCGGCAGGGCGAAGTGCGCGGCGGCGAGAGCGCCGATCCGGCCGCTGACCTGATGCGGGATCACATGGTGCGCAGCCTCGATGGGAGCGCCCTGCAGCGCTGCAGCCGCTTGGCCCGCGTCGAACAGGCGGTGGCCTTCGGCGCGGATGGCGGCGAAATCGTGGTCGAACCGCCGGGTGTGATGCTGACGGGAAATGCCCGGAGCGCGGTCCCGTCCCAGCGCGCCGAACCATGCCGCCACGATGGCCGGGCGACCCTTCTCGGGTGTGCCCACGATCACCGCCCCGGCGCCGTCGCCCATCTGGACCATGTTGACGATCTGGTCCGGCTCACCGTCCAGCGCGGCGGGATCAAAGAAGAACGAACCGGTCTCGGAGCCGACGATGGCAACCGGGCCGCTGCCTGCCGCGACGAGCCCGAACGCGATCATGAGCGCGTTGGCAAAGCCGGTGCAGGCCTGCCGGAGTTCGACGTGCGGGCCGTCATAGCCTAGCCGGTCCGCAACATTCGCGACATTCGCGGGCAGAGGCTGATCGGGGGTCGTGGTATGGCCGATGAGGTAGGCGAGATCGCGCGGCTGCAATCCGGCGTTTGCCAGTGCAGCTTGCACGGCCTTGGCCGCAAGCTCCGAATTGGTAGTGCCGCTGCGAGCCGGGTCACCCTTATCCTTGAAATTGCGCGCCAGGTGGCGGCTTTCGACGCCGAGGCGCCGCGCAATGGCCGCGGCCTCGCGCGTCCGGCTGAATCCGAAACGCTGCGCCATCATTGCGATCAGATCGTCGGTGGAGATCGGCGCGCCCGGCAGCGCCTGACCTGTACCGAGCACGGCCAGCCTTCCGCGCGATAGCCATGGCGCCATGCTCATGCGCGAAGCAGGCCTTGCGGCAGGGCGCGCAAGTCCGCCTGCAGGCGGGCCGGATCAACCGCCAGCCCCTCGAAGGCGTCGGCGGCGAGCGTTATCACATTGGCCAGCGCCTCGCGCGCGGCGGCGGCGACATCCTCGAAGGGGCGACCTTCGGCGCGCTCCAGCACCAGCGCGCGGCTGAGGCGGACATGGCGCGTCTCGTCCCGCCGGATACGTGCGAGCATCTGCGCCACAGCGGTATCGGCGGAGACCGGGCCACCCGGCCGCAGCAGGCGACTCAGGATCAGGCAGACCCCGGCATCGATCGCGGCGATCCGGGCAAGGTGCGCCAAGGTAGAACCGCGTCCGAGTTGGATATGAAATCGGCGCGCTTGTTGCTGCAGCGCTTCGGTCGAAACGGCAGGCAGGGCCTCGGCAAGGCTGTGGAGCAAGCTGTCGTGGACGCGCTCTTCCTCGGCAATCGTGCGCAGAGCCACCGCTGTGGCAGGATCGCCATCGCGTGCGGCAAGGCCGTCGAAAGCAATTGCCGCCGCTTCCTCGCCGCAGCCGAGCAGGGGCACCAGTGTGGCGAGCGCACTGGCGGCATCCGCGCCGAGCCGGACGTCAAGCGGCGCAGCGCGCAGGCGGGCGCGGCTGGCACCGAAGCAGAACGTCGTCGCGGTGGTCATGGTTTTCCTGAGATCTGGACGGTCGCCGTGAGCTTCGCGGGTACGGAGCGCGCGGTTACAGGTCCGGGGGCAGGTCAGGGCTCGCGATGGGCCGACTGGGCATTTTGGGGGTTCCAGCGCGGTCGGTTCGCGTGTTTGATGGACGCCCTGTTTCTCGAACGACTGGTAGACTTGAGGCAATGACAAGAGCTGGCGAAGGTCGCCTCAACCGGATCGTCTCGCGCGATCAGCTGGCGCTTGTGGCGGATGACGTCGGGCCGATGACCGCGCCGGTCGTGATCCTGATGCACGGCGGCGGGCAGACCCGGCACAGCTGGTCTGGCGCGGCGCAGGCGCTGGCGCAGCGCGGCTACCGCGTGGTCAACGTCGACTTGCGCGGGCACGGCGACAGCGAGTGGTCCAAGACCGGTGCCTATTCGCTCGACGACCGCGTCGCCGATGTCGAGGCCATCGTGGCGCAGCTGGAGCAGCCCTTCGCGCTGGTCGGTGCCTCATTGGGCGGGGCGACGTCGATCCATGCGGTGGCTTCGGCGATCACGCCCGCGGCAGTGGTGCTCGTCGATATCGTGCCGCATCCGGAGCCGGAGGGGATCAACCGCATCGTCGGCTTCATGCGCGCGCATCCGAACGGGTTTGCGACGCTGGGCGAAGCGGTCGACGCGGTGGCGGCCTATAATCCGGCGCGCCCGCGGCCGCGCGATCCCAAAGGTCTGATGCGCAACTTGCGGCAGCGCGACGACGGCCGGTTCTATTGGCACTGGGACCCGCGGGTCGTCTCGCATCGCCCGGAAGACTTTCACGAAACGGTGCAGCGCTCCGCCGTCTCGCTAGCCGAAGCGGGCGTGCCGGTGCTGCTGGTGCGCGGGCTCAAGAGCGATGTTGTGAGCGACGCCGGGGTGGCCGCCTTCCGCGAACTCGTGCCGCATCTCGAGGTCGCCGACGTCGGCGGCGCGGGCCACATGGTGGCAGGCGACCGCAACGACGCTTTCAACGACGCCGCGATCGCCTTCCTCGAGCGGCATATGCCGCTGGCCTGAGCCTAGCTTATTGGGCCGCCTTCCAGTCGCGGCGCAGCTTCTTGGCGAGGCTCCACTTGTGGACTTCGGTCGGGCCGTCATAGATGCGGAAGGCGCGCACTTCGCGGAACATCGTCTCGACGATGGTCTTGTCGGTCACGCCGAGGCCGCCCATCACCTGCACGCACTTGTCCGCCACGCGCATCAGGGCTTCCGACACCGCGACCTTGGTCATCGAGCTTTCGGTCGTGCCAAGCGAGCCGGTGTCGAGCACCGAGGCGCACCAGTCGATCATCAGTTCGCACTGCTTGAGGTCGATCATGTTCTCCGCGAGCATGAAGCCGACGCCTTCGTGGTCGATCAGGTGCTTGCCGAACGCCATGCGGCGGTTGGCGTAGTCGGTTGCGATTTCCTGCGCGCGCATGCAGCCGCCCAGCCAGCGCATGCAATGCGAGAGCCGCGCCGGGCTGAGGCGGATCTGCGCATACTTGAAGCCCTCGCCGGCATCGCCCAGCATCTGGTCAGCGGGGATGCGCAAGTTGTCGATGGTGATCTCGGCATGGCTGCCGGGCATCGAGCTGTCGATCGTGTTGGGAACCCCTGTGATCCGGATCGCCGGGTCCGGCAGGTCGACGAGGAACATGCACGCGCCGCCCTTGCTGTCCGGATCCTCGGACTTGGCCATCACGATGCCGACCTTGGCGCCCTCGGCCCCGGTGATGAAGCACTTCTTGCCGTTCACCACCCAGTGGTTGCCGTCCTTGCGGCAGGTCGTCAGCATCATCGAAGGGTCCGCGCCCGCGCCGTTGAGTTCGGCGGGTTCGGTCATGAAGAAGGCCGAACGCGCACGACCTTCCACCAGTTGCTTGAGGAACCGTTCCTTGAGGTGCTGGCTGCCGACATGGCCGATGAGGTACATGTTGCCCTCGTCCGGCGCCTGGGTGTTGCAGGCCAACATGCCGAGCGGCGTGAGGCCCGACTTGATCAGGATCACCGCTGTCTCGCGCTGGTTGAAGTGGCTGCCGTCCGGGCGGATATGCGGGGTGAGCACGCCCGCCTCGCGCGCCCGTTCGCGCATTTCCATGACGAGTTCGTCGGTCGGCGCGCCGTGGTGGTCGCGGCGCGGGTCCTGCTCGTAGGGGAAGATCTTCTCCCGCACGAATGCTTCGACCCTTGCGGCCATTTCCAGCGCTTCGCTGCTGATCGTCATGTGCGGACCTTTCCGGAGAAAACAGGCATGATGCAGGGCGGCCTTGGGGGCCGCGCGGGGATGAATCAACTCCCCGGTTTAGATAAGGCCGTCTTCCGGCGCGGCGCTTGTGACAGTCACGGCGATGGTGACGAAGTCGATGACGCTGCACCAGCTCGTAATCCAGCGTGGCAAGGCGCGGCTTGGCGACGCCGGGCGAGCGGTCGCTGCGGACTTCCTGCGCCACCAGATCGCGTGCGGATTCGGCCATCGCATCGCGGAAACCGGCAAGGCGCAGCGCGCTGGCGGACTGGCGCGGGTTGCCGATGATGAAGCCGATGCGGCGGTGGCCAAGGCCGAGGATATGCCGCGTCATGTCATGTGCGGCCTGATAGTCGTCGATCATCACCACGCCGTGATGCGCTTCGGCCTGGCCGGGGCCGATCAGGACCGCGCGCGTGCCAGCGCGGCGCAGGCGGGTGAGCAATGCTGTATCGTCGCACAGCGGCGGCGGCAGGAGGAAGCCATCGACCCCGCTTTCGATCAGGCGCTGGATCATGCGCGACTGGTCGCGTTCGGGATCGCAACGTTCGACCATGAGGTTGGCGTCAAGCCGGGTCGCGGCGTCCATGCAGTCGATCAGAAGTTCGCTGAGATAGGCGGCGGAAGGGTTTGAATAGAGGAGCACAATACGCAGCTGCGAGGCACCTGCAAGGCTGCGCGCGGCGCGGTTGGGCGCCTAGCCGAGTTCCTTGATCGCGGCTTCCACGGCGAGGCGCGTTTCCTCGCGCACGCCCGCGCCGCCATTGACCACGCGGCTCACCGTCATCTGCGAGCACTTGGCAGGGCGCGCCACATCGCTGACGGTGGGGCGGCGGGATTGGCGGCGGATTGCTGTTCGGGTACGACAGCGGCGCGGTCAACGGCACGCAGACGGGCCTCAAGGCCGCCCTTTCGCTTGATGACAATGGCCTCGGCTTCACCGTTGGCTCGCTCGTGATGGGCTGCGCGGCAGGCGCATTCCTCGCCGGCCGCATGGCAGCCCGCTTCGGCCGCAAGCGCATCGTGGTGCTAGCAGCGATCCTTTTCCTCTCCGGCGCGCTGGTGCAGGGCCTGACCGCCGATCACACTCTTTTCGTCGTCGCGCGCCTCTTCGGCGGCATGGCGGTGGGCGCGGCGAGCGTGCTGTCGCCGGGCTGTATCTTGGAGGTCGCCCCGGCGGTCGAGGACTTGCGTCATATTTGATCAGCGATTAGATAGAGTGCGGACGGCACAGCGCCGTTCGGGATTCGCGCCGCTCGCGCGCAGGGGTTTGGCAGGCAATGGGTTCTCTGAAGTACGGCGTCTCGGTCTACAGCTACGTCAACGACTACGCCTCGGTGATGACGCTGGAAGACGCCTTCGATCACATCGCCGATACCGGCGCGACCGGCATCGAAATCCTCGGCGAGGGGCAGATCGAAGGCTATCCCGAACCCTCCAGCACGTTCCTCGACCGGTGGTTCGGCCTTGTTGATCGCTACAAGCTCGAGCCCACCAACATGTGCGGCTGGATCGATACGCGCATCACGCTTGCCCGCAACATCACCGTGGAGGAAGGCGCCGCCGAACTTGCGCAAGACCTCAAGCTCGCCGCGCGCCTCGGTTTCAAGTTCTACCGCCCCAAGTTCGGCGTCACCTCGCACGAGCTTGATCCCGATCCGCAGTGGGAAGCCTATGTCGAGCGCAACCTTGACCTCGCGCACCAGCTCGGCGTGGTGATCTGCCCTGAAATCCACGCGCCGACACCGATCAAGCACCGTGTCACCGATGGCTACATCAACTTCATCGAGCGCACCGGCACCAGGAACTTCGGCCTGATGATCGATACCGGCATCTTCCAGGACCGCCCGCTCACGCACTGGGGCTCGCACCAGATCAACGACGAGGCGCGCAAGCACATGGAATTCCTCAATGGCATCAAGGTGCCGCCCGAGCAGTTCCTCGATATCGCGCCGTATGTCGTGTTCATCCAGGCCAAGTTCCACGACATCGACGACACCCTCGAAGACCTCAACATCCCGTGGCGCCCGGTCATGTCGGCGATTCTGCGGTCGGGCTATTCGGGCTGGCTTTCGAGCGAATATGAAGGCCTGCGCAGCCCGTGGCGCGCGATCGATCAGGTCCGTCGCCAGCAAGTGCTGCTGCGCAAGCTCGAGGCCGAATTCGACGCCGGCACGCTGGCCTGAGCACGCTTTCCGGAGATACCAAGATGCTTGAACACCAGCTCATCCAAAGCACCGGCTTCCGCAACATCGGCCCGGTCGGCGCGCGTACCGGCTTCGCGGTCCGCATCCGCATTCCCAACTATCATGGCACGCGCCTGTGCCAGCTCGACGGTTTCACCGTCACCGTCGACGGCGAAGTCTTCCCCTTCGAACAGAACAGCCTCGGCATCCGAGACGAGGTCTACACGCTGGCCGAGCTGCGCGAGGAAACCGAAGCGCGCTGGGGCCTCACTGAATGGGGCGAGATCCTTGTCGATAAGCCCGGCGGCCTCGAACCCGGCGTGCACAAGGTCGAAGTGCTCGCCCGCATCCGTTATTCCTACTTCCCGCCCGACGTGCACATTTTCCCAATGCACGAAGCGCGCATGGCGACAATCTGCATGCCCTAAAGCGGGCGAACGCTGAGCCGCATCTCGGCGCTGAGCGTCTCACCCGGCGCCAGCGCAGGCATCGGCGCGCCGGGATCGCGCCCGTTCAGCGCATCGGTCAGGTGGCTGACGGGTTCAACACAGAACCAGTCGCTGCCTTGCGGCGCGTAGACCGCCGTGCGGCTCAGGTTGGCGGAGGGCGTGATGGTCACCGCCATCGCGCGTTCCGGCCAGATGATCTCCAGCGGGCCCTGTCGCCCCGAATAGACCGTATCGACCACCCGCGTGCTGACGGGGCGGCCTTCCCACCAATCGAACGGCGTGTCGCGCTCGTCGAGCGTGACCGGCAGCGGATTGCCTTCGCCGCGCCATTCGCCGCGATGAAGGCCGATGTAGCGGGTTGCATCCGTGCGCGGGAAATAGGGGTGGAAGCCGAGGCCCGCCGGCATCGGCTCCTCCCCCGTGTTGGTGAGCGACAACCGTGCGGTCAGCCCATCGGCCTCAAGGACGTACTCCACCGCTGCGCGATAGGGCCACGGCCACTCTCCCCCGTGGCGTTCATGGCCAAGTTCCAGCCAGTCCTCGCCTGACTGCAGCACATCCCACCCCGTGAGCCAGCCATAGCCGTGGATCGGATTGTACGCGTCCTCGCCGCCGAAATTGGGCGGGATCGCCATCGCGCGGCCGTTCCAGTCGAAGCGCCCGCCCGCGATCCGGTTGGCAAAGGGCACCATCAGGAAACAGCCGACATCGAGAATGCCTAGTCCTTCGGCCTCGCGCATCACCGGCTCACCGCGCCAGGTGAACGATAGGATCGAACCGCCGCGCTCCGGGGCGACAACCAGCTGGTAGTCGCCCGCAGCAATCGCCAGACGCACTTCGCGCTCGTCAGTCTGCCGCGGTAAGCGCGCCGAGGTGGGTTTCCCAGTTGATCGTGTCATTGTGCGAATGGGTAAAGCCTATGGCGCGCTCGAAGTCGACACAGGCCTTGGTCCGGAATGCAGCGATATAGGTCCGCCGCCAGCGGTCCGGAGACGAATTGCCACCCGAACCGTGGATGATCATCTCGTCATGCACGGTGATATCGCCGCGCCGCAATGGCAGTTCGACCACCGGATCGTCCGCCGTCAGTTCCACGCTGAGGATGTGCGATTTCTCGCGGTCCTCGCCCATCAGCGGCCGGTGCGGGCGCAGGCCCTTGCGGTGCGAGCCGGGCACCACCCGCAGGCACCCGTTCTCGCTGTCCGCATCGTCGAGCGCGAGGCTGCACGTGGCGGTCAGCGGTTCGGGCGTGCCGGTCGGCCAGTAGCCAAGGTCCTGATGCCAGGTGAACACCGCATCGGGTTTTGCGGGGCGCTTGGCGAGGAACTGGTCGTAGTCGAGCGTGGCGGTCTCGCCGATCAATTGGCGCGAGATGGAGGCCGCGCGCCTCTCGAACAGGTTGTCCCGGATCTCGGGCCGATAGCGGCGCGGCAGCACGGCATTCACCAGCGCAAAGTCTTCGAACTTGCGGCCGTAGGGGCCCGACATGTCACAGAAATCGCGGCCCATGCCCGCCACTTCGCCGCGGATGAAGCGTTCGAACTCGGGCTCGATCGCGGCCAGTTCCTCCTCGCTCAGCACCCCGCGCAGGGTGACATAGCCGTCGCGGTGGAACTGTTCGATCTCCTCCGGCGAAAGAATGTAGTCGTCGCCCTGCCGCCCAAAACCGCTCATTTGGCCTCTCCCGTTGCGACGATCCGCGGCAGGCGCGTGATCGGGGTGATCGTGATGGCGCGGAACCACGTCTCCGCGCCTTCGGACTGCAGCTGGATCCGCCCGCGCACCAGCGGCCGCTTGAGGCCCTTGGCATCGGTCGTGGTCAGTCCGCTCGCCGCCATGACCGGCACGCCGTTCACGACATGGATCGAGCGGTCGCCCAGCGAATAGATATCGAGCGTGTTCCATTCGCCGAGCGGCTTCTCGGCATTGCGGTTGGCGTCGACATTGAACGCCGGCATCTGGATCGGCAGCAGCGGCCCGCCCGGCATGTAGCGTCGGAACGGATAGGGGATCGTTGGATCGCGTCCAACCTCGACCTTCGCGCCGACGCGCCAGTCGACCGTCTGAAACGAATGCGTTCCCTTGGAATCGCCCACCGCCAGCAGCATGCCGACCGATCCCGGCACAACCTCGAACTCCAGCGCGGACATCCAAGTGCCGAAGAACGCGCCGTATTGCCCGTGCGAGTGATAGAGCACGCCGTTGTTGCGCGGCATCGGGAACCACGCGTGCTCGCCCCATTTGAACTGCAGGTGCAGGTGGTAGTTGCCATAGCTGCGCTTGGTCAGCAGACCGCCCCAGATCTTGCCGCTGACATGGATGGCCGGGCGGCCATCGGTCTGCTCGACGCGGAACACCCCGATCGTGTCATGATTGAGGCCGATCGGCCCCGCGGTCGGCTGGCCATAGGTATCGCGCGCGTCGGCGTAGCCCAGCCAGCTGTCCCATCCAGTGAGGTCGCGCCCGTTGAACAGCGGCGCCGCGCGGCCCTGTTGTGCGCCGACCACCTTCAGGGTCTGCGCGCGGAACGGCGGGTCCTTGGCGATGACCGCCTGCTCTTGCGGCGTCGATCCATCGGGCGGTCCGCCCTGTGCCCAAGCGAGGGCAGGGACGGCCAGCAGCGCCGCACTGAGCAGGGTTGAAGGCAGCCGGGGCATCGCACTCCCCGTTCTATTTAATCAGTGATTAAATTGTCGGCGAGCGCGAGTCAACCACCTCCCGCACCGCGCAGGCTGGCATCATCGCGGAATGGTGGTAGGACAGCAGCGCAACCGGGAAAGCGCATGGCGAGCAAGAAGCCGTACCACAAAGAGGATCTCAGGGGCGATCTGCTCAAGGCCGGCCGCGCCTGGATCGAGGCGAACGGCCATGTCGGCCTTTCCATGCGCACGCTCGCGCAGCAGGTCGGCGTCTCCCCCGGTGCGCCTTATCACCACTTCCCGGACCGCCGCGCCTTCCTGCTCGCCCTCGCGCTCGACGGCTTTCGCGAGATGCTTGCCCAGTCGCAAGGCATCGCCGCCAGCCGCGCAGATCCCGCCGCCAAGCTGCGCGCGATGGGCACCGAGTTCGTCCGCTTTGCCGAGGAGAACCCCCGGCTGGTCGACCTGATGTACGAAAGCGAGCTCACCAGTCCCGCGCTCGACGAGGAATTGCTCGCCTTCCAGCAGCAAGGCCACAGCGCGCTGCGCAGCGCCATCGACGAGGCCATGCCCGGACTTGGGGAGGAAGCGGCGGACTTGCGCACGCTCGCTTTCTGGTCCGCGATCTACGGTTTCGCCTCGATGCGCCGCAAGGGCGTGATCCGCCCGGTGCCCGGCACGACCACGCTCACGGCCCTCGCCGAAGCCATCGTCGACCGCGCCATCGTCGCAGCCTTGGCGGCCTGACATGGACAAGCTCGACCGCCAGCTTCTCGCGCTGCTCCAGACCGATGCCTCGCGCGCGCATGCCGATCTCGCCAAGCTGGTGAACCTTTCGGCAAGCCAGGTCTCCCGCCGCATCGCCCGCCTCGAAGCCGACGGCTACATCCGCGCGACCGTCGCCTTGCTCAGCGAAGCCGCGCTCGGCCTGCAGGTCGAAGCCTATGTCGCCGTCGCCATGGCGAGCTATGCGCCGGATGTCGTGCGCGGTTTCCACGCGCGCATTTCCGCGCTGGAAGAAGTGCTCGATTGCCGCGCCACGACCGGCGATTCCGATTATCTCCTGCGCATCGTCGCCCGTGATCTTGCCAGCTATTCGCGGCTCATGAACGAGCAGCTCCTCGGCCACGGCGATGTCGCCAGCGTGCGCTCCAGCGTGGTGCTTGACCGGATCAAGCACACCACCAGCCTGCCATTGCCGCCGGCATCAGGTTAGGCAATAACCGCCCCACAACGATAACATCCGGGGGAGTTCCACGCCGCATGCCGACCATCGCCGACAGCCTCACCTTGCCCTGCGGCGCCGTGCTGCCCAACCGCCTCGCCAAAGCGGCGATGACCGAAGGCCTCGCCGATCCGCAAGGCCGCGCCACGCCCGAGCTTGAGCGGCTCTATGGGCTCTGGGCCGATGGCGGCTCCGGCCTCCTCATCAGCGGCAATGTCCAGATCGACCGCGACCACCTCGAGCGTCCCGGCAACGTGATCATTCAGGGCCCGCAGGACGAAGCCGCGCTTGCGGGTCTGCGCGCCATGGCCAGCGCCGGAACGCGGGCAGGGGGCCACATCTGGATGCAGATCAGCCACGCCGGCCGCCAGACGCAAGTCACCGTCAACCCGCATCCCAAGGCGCCCTCCGCCGTCGCCGTCGGCCTGCCTGGCAAGCAGTTCGGTGTGCCCGAGGCGCTGACCGAGCCCGAGATTCTCGACCTGATCGAACGCTTTGGCCACGCGGCGGAAGTCGCCAAGGAAACCGGCTTCACCGGCGTCCAGATCCACGCCGCGCATGGCTACCTGCTCTCGCAGTTCCTCAGCCCGCGCGCCAATCTGCGCAGCGACCAATGGGGCGGCTCCCTCGAAAACCGCGCGCGCATGCTGCTCGCCGTCGTGGCGCGGGTGCGGGCCGGGGTGGGGGCTGCATTCCCCATCGGTGTGAAGCTCAATTCCGCCGATTTCCAGCGCGGCGGTTTCGCCTTCGAAGACAGCATGGTCGTCGCGCGCTGGCTGCAGGACGCCGGTGTCGACTTGCTCGAAATCTCCGGCGGCTCATATGAACAGCCCGCGATGATGGACATCGCCGGGATGGAAGCGCCCGACGCGCCCAAAGTCGCCGCCTCCACCGCAGCGCGCGAGGCCTATTTCGTCGATTTCGCCAAGACCATGCGCGCGTCGCTGACGATGCCGCTCCTCGTCACCGGCGGCTTCCGCACCCGCCGCGCGATGAACGTGGCGCTCGAAACCGGCGGGGCGGATGTCATCGGCCTCGGCCGTCCGCTCTGCGTTGATACCGCAGGTCCCGCCAAGCTGCTTGCGGGCGCGGACGAGCTGGACCGCTGGGAAAACAAGCTCAAGCTGCTACCGCCCTGGCTTTCGTTCCTCGGCGGCCTCAAGATGATGCGTGCGGTTGAAGGCTTTGCCGTCACCTACTGGTACTACGCCCAGATCGATGCGATCGCCCGCACCGGCCGCGCCAATATCGGCATCGCGCCGTTCAAGGCGCTGCTCACCGTCCAGAACGCCGGAAAGGCATGGCTGAAAGCGCGCAAGGAGTAAGCACACGATGAGCGATGCCTTTCCAGCGATCTTCGCCGATCTCAAGGCCGTGATGCTCGGCGCCGCGCCCGGCATGATCATCACGCAGGATACGGCGGACCAATTCACGCTCAAGACGGGTTGGCCGGAGGCGCGGACCGGCGAACCCGCGTGGTTCGGCTGGATTGCGATCAAGTCCGCCTACGTCGCCTATCACCTTATGCCTCTCTATACGCTTCCCGCACTGGTCGAGGCCATCCCGCCGGCTCTCGTGAAGCGCCGTCAGGGCAAAACCTGCTTCAACGTCAAGAAGCCCGACCCGGATGTCTATGCTGCGCTCACCGAACTCACCGCCCTTGCGGCGCGGATGGAACCCGAATTGCGCGCGGCCATCGGAACGACGCCATGATCAAGCTCACCTTCTGCCTTCACCGCCTGCCGCACCTCAGCCGCGCGGAGTTCCAGGACTACTGGTTCAACAATCACGCGCCGCTTGTCGCCAGCGTCCGCGATGCGCTGAAAATCCGGCGTTACGTTCAGCTCCACTCGCTGCCCGATGCGGAAGATGCGCCCTTCGCCCGCGTGCGCGGTGCGCCGGGGCCTTATGACGGCGTCGCGCAGCTCTGGTGGGAAAGTCTGGAAGACCTCGCGACCGATACCCCCGAAGCACGCGCAGCGGGCGCGCTCCTTTTGGAAGATGAACGCAAGTTCATCGATCTGCCGCGCTCTCCGCTCTGGCTGGGCGAGGAGAAGGTGATCTTCGGCTAGGCCGCAAGCGCCGGCTCATGCCGGTGCAGCGCATCCCCGCCGATTCCGCGCATGCCCTGTGCGGCCAGCGAGGCGACCACGCGTTCGGGATCGAGCGCCTGCACCGTCACGCCATCCGCCAGTGCCATCGCGGCGGCCGTTCCTGCTGCTTGCCCCATCGCCATGCACTGCGGCATCCCGCGCACCGAAGCAAAGGCGGCGGGATCGGCGCAGACCAGCCGTCCCGCGAACAGCAGGTTGCTCACCCGCTCCGGCACCATCGCGCGGAATGGGATCGTATAGTATTCGCCCCTGGCCACGATGGCATCGTGGGTCATCGCCTCATCGCCGCGCATCACGTCGTCGATGGGATTGTCGCAGGCGACGATGCCGTCCGCGGGTTTCGCACCGGCCCTGAGATCGCTCGCCAGTATGCGGTGCACGGCTTCGAGCTTGCGCGTCTCGCGCACGCCAACAGTCGGCCCAAGCCCACTCATCCGCGCCTGCTCGAAGCCCGGCACATGCGCGATCAGGAACCGCGCCAGCGCATGGCACCGCCGCCGCCCTTCCTGCGTCGCGCGGGCCACGGCCTGCGGGTCGGTCCCGTCTACCCCGCGAATATGCACCGAATTGCAGAACACCGTATCAGGGTGAAACCCCTTCATCAGATAGAGCTTGGCAAGGTCCGGATGGATCAGCCCCTGCGCGACGCCGAACGCGGCTTCCTCCTCGAAATAGGGATCGCCCTTGGCAAACACGCGGTCCCAGTCCGCGCCCACCATCGCGAACGAAAGCGTCACCCCCATCATGTTGCCGCGCCCGTCGCCCACCACATAGGGAACGCCCGCTCGCGCCGAGGTGTCGCCGTCGCCCGAACAGTCGATCACCATCCCAGCCTCGATCATCATCGGCCCGGTGCGGTCGGTGCACTCCACTCGGGCGATCCTGCCGCCTTCCACCGCTGGCGCGCCAGCAAAGGTGTTCAGATGCACCTCGACGCCCGCATCCTCCAGCATCTGGAACATCGCGAAAACAGCGGCTTCGTGGTCGTAGATCACTTCGTATCCGAAGTTCTCCAGCGTCGAGGCGCGCACTTCGGCCATCGGCGGTTCCATCGCGAGCAACTGGTTGGTCAGTTCGCCGAACACCCCGCCGATGCTCCGCCCGGTGGGATAGCCGCCGCCCCACGGCATGCCCGGGCAGAACGCCATCACGCCGCCGATCTTGCTTGTCCCCTCGATCAGGCGGACCTTGGCACCAGCCCGCGCCGCGCCGAGCGCCGCACCGAAGCCAGCGGTTCCCCCGCCGATCACCACCACGTCAGCCGGTAGATGCCGCATCACTTGCGCTCGAACACCACTTTGCCGCCAAACAGCGTCATCATGCAGCGCATGCCTTTGAGGTCTGCAGTCGGCACCGAATAGGGATTGCGGTCCCAGATCGCCACGTCCGCCAGCTTGCCCACTTCGAGCGAGCCGGTCTCCTTTTCCAGAAACAGCTGCCGCGCCGCCCAGATCGTGTGGCTTTTCATCGCGGTGTGGATGTCCACCGCTTCCGCCGTGCCGAACGGTGCCTTGCCGAAGCGGTCCCCATCGGGCTCGCGCGCCACCGATGACCACAGGCCATAGCGCGGCGCATAGGGCGTCACCGGATAGTCCGACCCGTCGCTGTAGACGATCCCGCGCTTCACATAGGTCGCGAACGGCATCATCTTCACGCTGCGCTGCGGACCCCAGCCTGCCGCCAGCGCGTCGCCGAGGAACCACAGGAACTCCGCCTGCGCTTCGGGATAGCCGGAATCGTAGGTCTTCTGAAGCCTCGCCATCACCTCCAGCGCATGCTCGGTCGGCAGGTTGGCGTGGATCAGGCTGTGCCGCAGGCCCTGCTTCGGCCACGTCTTCAGGGCCGAAGCATAGGCATCGACCACCGTGTCGATCGCCCGGTCGCCGATGGCATGCGTCCCGATCGGAATGGCTTCCTTGGTGAACAGGTCGACCATCCGGCGATAGACGCCGGCATCCATCATCGGAAAGCCGGTGCCCGGATTGACATGCGATTCATCCGCTTCGAATGGCTGATACATCCACGCCGTGCGCCCGGCGCCAGATCCATCGATATAGATCTTCACCCCACAGACGTCGAGGTTGCGCCCCTTCAGCCTGGCGACTTCGCGCTTGCGCTGGCGGTAGTCGTCCACCGCCGCGCGCGCGGTCATCATGTCTGACCGCGCCGATACCAGCGTACAGGCATGGATAGGCAGCGGTGCGATGCGAGCCGCGGCGGCATAAGTGTCCCAGTAGATCCGGTCGATGCCGGGGTCCTTGAAGCCGGTCAAGCCCTGCGAGAGCGCGCCTTCGATCAGGTGGTTGAGGCCTTTCGCGCGGGTCGCGGCATCGACCGACGGCACCAGCTTTTCGAGCACATCCTGCGCGCTGTCATAGAGCACGCCGTTCAGCGCGCCCGATGCATCCTTGTCAAAGCGCCCGCCCGCCGGATCGGGCGTCTGCGCGGTGATCCCTGCCAGCTTCAGCACCGCGCTGTTCACCAGCGTATAGTGCCCTGTCGTGTTCCCCAGCGCGACAGGATGCCCGCCCGATACCGCATCAAGCTCAGCCAGCGACGGCGGTCGATGTTCGGCAATCCGGCTCTCGTTCCAGCCCGAACCCGTCAGCCAGACCCCTGCCGACAACTCCGCCGCGCGCGCCTTTACCCGCTCAAGGAAATCGGCAACGCTGGCGACTTCGCCCAGCTGCAGGTTCGCCACTTCATCGATTCCGCCGCCCAGCGCATGGGCATGGGCATCGATCATCCCCGGCGTCGCCGTGCGCCCCGCCAGATCGATCACCTTGGTGCGCTTGCCGATGAATGCCTTGATCGCCTTGTCGGTGCCCAGCGCGACGATCCGCCCGCCGCGGATGGCCATGGCCTCGACCACCCGGTCCTTGGCATCGACGGTCAGGATCGTGCCGTGATGCAGCACGGTGTCCGCCGGTGCGGGCGCCTTGGCAGCTGCCGATGTCGCTGCCAGAACCAGCGCCAGCGCGCACGAAATCGCCCCGTTTCGCATATTTACACCCCCCAACGTTCAGCGCGCCTTACGGCATCATCCGCTGCAGTTCCTTCTCGCCGTCAAGGAACTGGTGCTTCAGCGCGCCGATCACATGCAGCGCGAACAGCGCCCACAGCGCCCAGCCCAGCAGTTCATGCGCTTCGCCGAAGCTGTCGTGCACCGTCTTCTTGGTCACTTCGTCGAGACCCATCACCATGCCGATGCGCGGCCATTCGAACAGGCCGAACCACTGCATCGGGTGGGTCGCGGCGTCCTTCCATGCCGAATCCATGATCCACCCAGTCAGCGGCAACGCGAAAATGAAGGCATAGAGCGCCCAGTGCGCGGCATGGCTGGCCTTCACTTCCCACGGCTTGTAGCTCGCGGGGAGGGCAGGGGGGCGGTGCGTCAGGCGCCACAACAGCCGCATCACGGCAAGGCCCAGCACGGTCACGCCGATCGACTTGTGCGCATCGATCAGCGGCCGCACGTTCTCATCGCCTGCCACTTCCCAGATATTGGGCAGCATCAGGTTCACGAGGATACCCAAGGCGATGATCCAGTGCAGGGCAATCGCAACGCCAGTGTATTTCCTGACCATGTCTGCTCCAAAGTCCATTCCGGTGCATTTTCCCGATTGTTCACCCACCTGCCCTACAAACGCAATAGCCGGTTCAGGTTCGGATGACTAAGGCGCCTGTCCATGCCTTCACTCAACGCCGTGCTCGTGGCCGAGTCCCCGCGCTTTGCGCCGCGCCCCATTCCGCTCGTCAGCAAGCTGATCGGGATCGCGGCGCCGCTGCTGTTCATCCTGCTTACCGCGCAGGCATTCTACCGGCAGGGCCTCGGCATGTGGTCGGTCGGTGTGGTCTATATCCTCTACGATACCGCGCTGCTGCTGTTCACCGCGTGGCAGATCCGGGGGCTGGTGGCCGATACGACCCGGCCGTTCCCGCACACGGCCGATGCGCCGACGCTCGGCGTCATCGTCGCCGCGCACAACGAAGCCGGCGTCATCCACCTCACCATCAACCGCCTCCTCGCGCAGGCCCAGCCGCCCGAGGCCATCCTCATCGCGGACGATGGATCGAGCGACGGCACACCTGCTGTTATGCTCGACACCTACGGCCTCACCGCGCCTTGCATCGGCGGCATGGCCGAGACGGTGGTCGGCGCAACCCGCCTGCAATGGCTCCGCCTGCCCCACGGCGGCAAGGCCCGCGCGCTCAATCAGGCCCTTCAGCACGCGCGCACCGATGTCGTGCTCACCGTCGATGCCGATACGCTCCTCGAGCCCGGTGCGATTGCCGCGATGCGCACCGCGTTCCTGCGCGATCCAGCGCTCGTTGCCGCGACCGGTGTGCTCCAGCCGATCTGCGGCCCCTCGCTTTCGGGCCGCCTGTTCGAATGGTTCCAGTCCTATGAATACGTGCGCAACTTCCTCTCGCGCCACGCGTGGATGCAGCTGAATGGCCTGCTGCTGATCTCCGGCGCCTTCGCCGCATTCCGGCGCGAGGCGGTGCTGGCGGTCGGCGGGTTCGATCCCGATTGCATGGTGGAGGATTACGAACTCATCCACCGCCTCCATCGCCACAGCAACGACCACGGTCTCGGCTGGCACGTGAGCGTCGTCGGCGGCGCGCTCGCCCGCACCGATGCGCCTGCCAGCATTCGCGGCTTCCTCAAGCAGCGCCAGCGCTGGTTCGGCGGTTTCCTGCAGACGCAGTACTGGAACCGCGACATGGTGGGCAACAGCCGCTACGGCCTCGTCGGCACGCGCATGCTGCCGGTCAAGGCGCTCGATACGCTCCAGCCGATCTACGGCCTCGCCGCCTTCGCGATCCTGATCTTCCTCGTCGCGACGGGCCGTTTCTACCTCGCCTTCCCCATCCTCCTCGTGATGATCGCCAAGATCATCGTGGACCTCACCTTCCACCTCTGGTCGCTCGGTATCTACAAGCGCTGGACGGGGAGGCGCGAAGGCCTGCGTTTCTTCCCCGCACTTGTCGCCGCGCTGCTGGAGCCGTTCAGCTTCCAGCTGCTCCGCCACACCGGCGCCGCGCTTGGCTGGTATGCGTTCCTGACCGGCAGCCAGACCTGGACCCGCGCCACCCGCAGCGCGCTGGAGCATCAGGCCTAGAACGCTGGATTGGTCCGCTTCGGACCTCGCAGGCTTGCGCAAGGCTGCGCCTGCGGGCAAGTCCTAAGCCGATGGGGCACAGGGGCACGCGCGGGGCATGATTGTCGGAATAGATCTGGGGACCACCAACAGCGCCGCCGCTGTGTGGCAGGACGACGCGCCCGTGCTGATCCCCAATGCGCTGGGCGATATGCTCACGCCCTCTGCGGTCTCGGTCGGCAGCGATGGCACGACCTACGTCGGCGCCGCCGCGCTCGACCGGCTGGCGACTCACCCCGAAGCCACCGCAACCAGCTTCAAGCGCTACATGGGCACCGAGCGCAAGCTGCGGCTCGGCAAGAAGGAATGGCGCCCGGAAGACCTCTCCGCACTCGTCCTGCGCGCGCTCTGCGACGATGCCGAAGCCTTCCTCGGCGCGCGGCCGACCGAAGCGGTGATCACCGTCCCTGCCTACTTCAACGACCGCCAGCGCAAGGCGACGCGCCATTCGGGCGAGCTAGCCGGGCTCACCGTGCGCCGCCTGATCAACGAGCCGACCGCCGCCGCGCTCGCCTTCGGCCTGCAGGATCAGGAAGACCGCGAGCCGTTCCTCGTGTTCGATCTCGGCGGCGGCACGTTCGACGTCTCGATCGTCGAGAAGTTCGAAGGCGTGGTCGAAGTGCGCGCTTCGGCGGGGGACAACCGGCTCGGCGGCGACGATTTCAACACTGCGCTCGCCGCCCGCATGAAGCCGCTTGTCGATCCGGATGGCCGCCTCGAAAAGCTCGATGCCCGCCAGCGCGAGGCGATGCTTCACCGCGCCGCCGAAACCGCGCGGCGCCAGCTGTCCAGCGAAGACAAGGCAACCTTCGCGGTGGTGCTGGGGGAAGACCGTCTTGCCGCCGAAGTCACCGCCGACCAGTTCGAGGCCGCCTGCGAGGACCTCCTTCGCCGCCTGCGCGAACCCGTCGTGCGGGCGCTGCGTGATTGCGCTTTCGATGTGGCGGAACTCGGCGACATTGTCCTCGTCGGCGGCGCCACGCGCATGCCGGTCGTGCGCAAGGCGATCACGCGCATGTTCGGCCGCTTTCCCAACAGCTCGGTCCATCCCGACCACGCGGTGGCCCTCGGCGCGGCGATCCAGGCCGGACTGCTCAGCCGCGATGCCGCGCTCGACGAGATCCGTATCGCCGATGTCTGCCCGTTCACACTCGGCGTCGATTCCGCCGAGCGCGATTCCCGCGGCGTCTACCAGCACGGCATTTTCTCGCCGATTATCGACCGCAACACCCCCGTCCCGGTCAGCCGCGTCAACAACTACCGCACCGTGCAGGACAACCAGAAGGAGCTCCTGTTCAACATCTACCAGGGCGAGGCGCGCGAGGTTTCGGCCAATATACACCTCGGCGCGATCAAGGTTCCGGTGCCTGCAAGACCGGCGGGCGAGGCAGGCGCAGACGTGCGCTTCAGCTACGACAGCAGCGGCCTGCTCGAAGTCGATGTGACCGTCCACGAGACCGGTGTGACCCGTAATCTCGTTATCGCGGGCGAGGCCGAAGTCATGACCGACCGCGAAGTCGCCGCGCGGCGCGAAGCACTGGCCAAGCTCAAGTTCCACCCGCGCGAGGATGCGGAAAATGTCGCGCTGATGGCCCGCGCCGAGCGCGTCTACGAGGATTTCGTCGGCGAGGAGCGCCGCATGATCGGTCAGTGGATCACCGATTTTGTCGGGGCGCTCGATAGCCAGGACCCCCGCCGCATCGCCGACGCCCGCGCCGTGCTCCAGAGCCAGCTGGAGGCGGCCAGCGGACCTTCTCTGCTGTGACCCCCGCGGCGGCGTTCAAGCGGTTGGGTCTTGCCAAGGGGGCCGATGTCGCGGCCATCCGCAAGGCCTATGCCGCGCTGTTCAAGGCGATGGACCCGGACGCCGATCCGGAAGGCTATGCCCGCCTCCGCCAGGCCCGCGATGTGGCGTTGCGCGCCGCCAAGCTCGCCGCCGCACCCCCGCCTCCACTGGTGGAGGAGCCTGAAGCACCTGCTGCTGAACCTTCCGCCGCGCCATGGCTCTATGCGGCTCCTGCCGTCACGCTGGCTGAGGCGGGCGAAATGCCGCTGCTGATCGCCGGGCAGATCGAACATCCCGAGGTCGTCCCTCCCGCCCCGCAGGCGATCCATGCCCCGGCCACCCCCGATGCGGCGCTGAGGGCACTTGGAGGCCCGCCGGTCCTCGCAACTGCTGAACCGGTGCGCGCCGACGTAAGCTATCTCGCGCGGCCCGACGTTGACCTCGCGCGCCTGCTCCATGATGACGAGGCCGATCTCGCACCGCTCGACGATGCCGGCGAAACCTTCGCTCAGCGCTGTCTCGCCGCGCTGCTGGCCGAAGCAGCGACCGCCAACCTCACCCGGCGCGCGCAAATCGAGGATTGGGTTGCCGATCTCCTCGCCGAAACCTGGCCGCGCAGCGCTCCTCTGCTGCGCCCCGCCGCCGAGGCATTCGGCTGGGAGAACGAGCGCGGCCAGATCAACGAGCGCCCCTCCATCGCCTGGCTCAACGCCCGCCTGCGCGGCCTGCGCTTTCAGGACAAGGTGGCCGAGCCCGATCACCCCCTGCACAAGGCCTGGGCCGAACTGACCCGCCCGGGCGGCGCGACCCTGATCGACAAGTTCCGGGTCAAACGCGCGGACATCAACCAGCTCCTCGAAGGCGTGCGCAAGCATTTCCCCGAGCTGGAGCACCACTTCCCGCGCGAACGCGTCGTATCGTGGGGTGATGGCGCAGCAAAAAGCGGGTCGGGCTTCGGAGTGTTCCGCCTGTTCGGCACCGGTTTCACGTTCAACGCCGGCTACGCGATCTCGATTTTTGTTGGCCTGCAAATCCTTATGGCGGTGCTGCGCATGGCGGCGCCCGATCCCACGGGCGGCCACGATCCACTGTTCGGCCCGCCCACCATCACCGCCACTGCCGATCCGGCCTACGCTCCCCTGCGCGACAAGGCGGTCGAGGAAGTCTTTGGCAAGGGCAAGACCATCGGGTGGCTGCGCGAGAAGCAGGCGAGCCTTGCGACGAATTTCGAGAGCCACATCGAGTCCGCCCGGAGCGCGGGTGGGCGTGATGAGGCCGGGATCATCTCCGATCCGCTCGAGTACGTACGGCGGCGGGTTTACTACGATGGCCGCGCTGCCGACGTGCAGACCCTGCGCGAGATGACCAAAGTCCGCCTTGCGCTCTATGAGGTCGCGCGCAAGGAAGACCCCGACGTCTGCAGTCATTTCCTCGAAACAGCGGACCTAACCAACATCCCGGTTCCAGAGGAAGTTCGCGCGCAGGAACGGGCGCTGGCGGCGCGTATGGTAGATCAGGGCGTGCTGACCGATAGCGGCGAGACTGTTCCGAAGCAGGCGACCATACCGGGCGCCCTGATCGGCCAAGTGATCAAGGTGACCGATCTGCCGGAAGCGCGCGTCCGAGCGGTGCTAAAGGGCGAAGGGCAGCCTGCTGAACGCTGCGCGGTGATCGGCAGCCTGCTCCGCGCGGCGCTCAAGTGGCCCGGCAAGGAAGCGGTGGATATCCTCCGCGTGATGTAGGCGCACGACCCCTTGCCAGCCTCGCCCCAAGCCAGCACGATGCGGCAGTTCCAAGGGGGAGGGCAGGGGCATGGCATCACTGGCGATCACGCGGCGCGGTTTCATCGGTTCCGGCGGCGCGCTGGGCCTTGCGAGCATCTCGCCCCGCGCCATGGCCGCAGTCCTCGATCCCGCCCCCACGCGCATCTACAAGGGCGCGCGCATCCACACGCTCGATCCGGCGATCCCCTCGGCTGATGCCATTGCCATTTCGGGAAGCCGCATCGTCGGCGTCGGCAGCTGGGCCGAGCTCAAGACACTCGCCTCCGCCCGCACCGAAGTGATCGACCTCGGCGGGCAGACCGTGGTCCCCGGCTTCAACGATGCGCATCTCCACGCGGTGGGGGAGAGCCTGCTGGGCGATGTGCTGGTCGGCAATCCGTTCGAAGTCGAATTCCCCACCATCGAAAGCATCATCGCCCGCCTCAAGGAGCGTGCCGCGCAGACCCCGCCGGGCCGCCTCGTGCGCGGTGAATTCTACGACGATACCAAGATCAAGGACGGCCGCCCGCTCGTCATGGCGGACCTCGACCGCGTCTCCACGACCCACCCGGTCATCGTCACCCATCGCGGCGGGCATACCGGCGTCGTAAACGGCTTTGCGCTTGAAAACGCCGGGATCACGCGCGATACGCCCAATCCCTTCGGCGGCACTTATGACCGCGATGCGAACGGCAATCTCACCGGCCGCGTCACCGATGCCGCGCTCAACTTCGTGCGCGATGCGGCGAAGGAGCCCGATCTCTCCCCCGAACAGCTGCGCGCCCGCGCCATTGCCGGGCAGGCCAAGATCAGCCAGGAATTCGTGCGCTACGGCCTCACCAGCGTCTGCCACACCGCCCCGGGCCTCGTCGCCGCCAGCACCGGCCTTGCCGACGATTTCGCCGCGATCCAGCAGATCCGCCGCGAGGGCAAGCTGCTCCACCGTGTGACCTATGAAACCTCGGGCGCGATGCTTGATGCGATGATCGCCAACGGCATCCGCACCGGCTACGGCGACGAGTGGATCCGCTTCGGCGCCACCGCCGAGCAGTTCTCGGACGGCTCGTTCTCCGAACGCACGATGTCGCGCTCCACGCCCTATCCCGGCCGCACGCCGCCCTATTACGGCAACATCATGCAGACGCAGGAGGGCCTCGATGCGCTCGTCGAGAAGCAGATGCGCGCAGGCATCCAGCCCAATTTCCACGCCAACGGCGATGTCGCGATCGCCATGGTGCTCACGGCATACGAACGCGGCATGAAGCTGCTCGGCCCCGCCGACCGCCGCCCCAAGATCACCCACTGCACCAATGTCTCGTCGCAGCTTGTGGCCCGGATCAAGGCGCTCGGCGCGGTCCCAGCGCTGTTCACCAGCTATGCCTACTACAACGCCGACAAGTTCCATTTCTACGGTGCGGAGATGATGGAACACATGATGGCCTACCGCATGCTGATCGATGCGGGCGTGCCGGTCTGCGCGGGGTCCGATTTCCCGCCCGGCCCGTTTGCCCCGCTGATGGGCCTGCAGGGCATGGTCACGCGCAAGGGCTGGAACGGCGAAGTCTGGGGCCCCAGCCAGAAGATCACCGTCATGGAAGGCCTCAAGGTCCTCTCCAGCAACGGCGCGCACGCCAGCTTCGAGGAAGACCTCAAAGGCACGCTCACCCCCGGCAAGCTCGCCGACATGGTGATCCTTGATGGCGATCCGGCAAGCATCGACCCCGAAAAGATCAAGGACATCCGCGTGCAGCAGACGATTGTCGGCGGCGATGTGAAGTACAAGGCCTGAGGAGCCCCGCATGACCTACCGCGTCGAATTCGTCGAACGTACCGGCCTCGAACTCCTCGAAGGCGGGCGCGGCACCGCCCGCTACCGCATGCCGCTGGCGGGCAACGAGAACCACGTCGGCGTGATGTATATGGGCGCCTTCACCGTGCTCGCCGAAGCGACCGCCGCCATCCCCGGCATCTCGATCCTCGATACCGCACGTTTCTACCCAATCATCAAGGATATCGCTGTCTCGTTTCACAAGATGGCTGCGACCGACGTCTTCGCCGAGTTCAGCCTTGACGAACCAGCCCTCGAAGGCCTCCTCGCCGATCTCGAACGCAAAGGCAGCGCGGGCTACCTCGCCGAGTTTCCGATGCTCGATGCGAACGGCGTGGTCGTCGCTACCGGCAAGGTCACCGTGAAGCTGCTCTCGCATGGCTGGCAGAACGGCTGATGGAAAGTCCACGGCTGGAAACTTCGCGGCTTGTGCTGCGCAAGCCCGTGCCGGCCGACAGCGCGGCAATCATCGCAGCCGTGGGCGATTGGGAGGTCGCGAAGAACCTTGCGCTCGTCCCGCATCCTTATGGCGCCGCGGATGCGCAGTTCTTCCTTGATCACGTGGTGCCTGCCGATTGGGTCTGGGCCGTCACGCGGCGCGGCGATGACGAACTTCTCGGTGTTGTCGGTCTGTCACCTGCCGCAGACGGGACTTCGGCGGAACTCGGCTACTGGCTCGGCCGTTCGCATTGGGGGCAGGGGATCGCTACTGAAGGAGCGGCGGCCGTGATCGATTTTGCCTTCGGAACGCAGGGGTTTGCCCGGCTGACTTCTGGCTTTTTCGAGGACAATCCGGCCTCGGGTCGCGTCCTTGCCAAGTTTGGCTTGACTGTTGCAGGTCACTCGCACCGTCCGTGCCTTGCGCGGGACGGTGAGGTGCCGGCCTTCGATCTCGTCCTTCCCCGCTCACCTTGAGCGGGGAAGGGGAGTTTCATTGGCAGCAGGTCACGCCGCGTCCAGCGCCGCGCCTAGATCGGCGAGGATATCGTCGATATGCTCGATGCCGATGGAAAGCCGCACATAGCCCGGTGACACACCTGTCGCGGCCTGCTCGTCCGCCGAAAGCTGCGAGTGGGTGGTCGAAGCGGGATGGATCGCAAGGCTGCGCGCGTCGCCGATATTGGCGACGTGGTAGAACAGCTGCAGCGCATCGATGAAGCGCTTGCCCGCCTCGGCGCCGTCCTTCAGTTCGAAGCCGACGAGCCCGCCCTGTCCGCCGCGCAGATACTTGGCCGCAAGGTCCGCCGCGCGGCCCGTCGCCACCGAAGGATGGATCACCGCAGCGACCTTCGGATGGCTGGAAAGGAACGCCGCCACCTTCACCGCGTTGGCGCAGTGCCGCTCCATGCGCAGCGGCATCGTCTCCAGCCCCTGGATCAGCGAGAACGCGTTGAACGGCGAGATCGCATTGCCCAGATCGCGCAGCAAGATCACACGCGCGCGGATGATGTAGGCAATCGGCCCCAGCGGCTTGATGTCGCGCGCCCACACCGCGCCGTGGTAGCTTGCGTCGGGCGTATTGAGGTGCGGCTGACGCTCGGGAAAGGCGTCCCATTCGAAGTTGCCGCCATCGATGATCAGGCCGCCGATCGAAGTGCCATGCCCGCCGATGTACTTGGTCGCCGAATAGACCACCACCGCCGCGCCATGCTCGAACGGCTTGATCAGCAGCGGTGCCGCGGTGTTGTCCATGATCAGCGGAATGCCATACTCGCGCCCGATCGCGGCCACTTCGGCGATGGGAAACACTTCCAGCTTCGGATTAGGCAGCGATTCCGCGTAGTAGGCGCGCGTCTTGTCATCAGTCGCGCGGCGGAAACCTTCGGGGTCTGCCGGATCGACGAAACGCGTCTCGATGCCCAGATCGCGCAGCGTGTTGGCAAGAAGGTTCCACGTCCCGCCGTAAAGGTTTGTCGAAGCGACGATATTGTCGCCCGCCTTGGCGAGGTTCAGGATCGCCAGCGTCGTCGCCGATTGGCCCGAGGAGACCGCCAGCGCCGCGACGCCGCCCTCGATCGCCGCCATGCGCTGTTCCAGCACATCGGTCGTCGGGTTGCCGAGCCGGGTGTAGATATTGCCCAGTTCCTTGAGGGCAAAGAGGTTCGCGGCATGCTCGGTGGAGTTGAACTGGTACGAGGTCGTCTGGTGGATCGGCACCGCGACGGAACCGGTCGTCGCATCGGCGCGCCAGCCGGCATGGAGGGCAAGGGTCTCGGGCTTGGCTTTCGAAAGGTCGGTCATGGTCGGCATCCTGCTCCGGGAGGTTGTCGTTATAGTCTATTAATTCAGTTGAGTTGGCAAGCGGCGGTAGACCACGCTGTCTGCCGTCTTGCGCAGCGGTTGCCAGCCCGGGAACTGCCGGCCCGGATCGATCCGGATCACCCACAGGAACCGCACCCGCTGCGGGATCGCCGCGACCACTTCAGGCAATGCGGGGGATTCGCCGCAGCCTTCAAGGAAGGTGATCGTCGAAGGATCACGGTCAAACGGGGCGAGGCTTCGGTGGTGGATGCTGATCAACTGGCCGCTCGGCAGCTGCCACTGCCCGTTGTCGAACAAGTGCCGCCGCGCAAGGCCATAGCCCATGATGTGCCGCCGCCGATCGGTGTTCCAGCCCTTGCACTCGTCGATATAGAGCGAGACGAGGTTTACCCCGCGCGGCACCGCGTCGATTGCGGTCAGCGTTTCGGCAAACTGCCGGCCGGCCAGCGCTATGCTTGCGGTATTGGTCGCCAGCCGGGCGGAGCAGAAGAGCAGGGCCCCGATCAGCAGCGCACGCGCGACGCGCGGATCGAACAGCGGCCCTTGCGTCACAGCCAGCACAAACAGGGCCAGGATCACCCAGCCGAGCCGCATGTCGGCAAAGCGCGATCCCATGATCGTATCGGGCATCACCAGATAGAGCCCGAGCAGCGCAAATGCGGTGGCCAGCAGCCCCGCATGCACCACAAACCCGCGCGTGCGCAGGCAGATGTAGAGTGCGAAGGCGATGATCGCGGCGCCGGCGGCGTCCCACACCAGCCAGCGATCGGCCATCGCCATGATCAGCCAGACGATCTTGCGCGGCGCATCGTTGTTGGCGAGCAGGGCCACCGCTTCCTTGCCCGGACGCTGCGCCAGCATGCCGACGATAGGGCCCAGCAGCAGCGGCGCGGTCATCAGCCCGGTGGTCCACCCGGTTCGCACGAGGCCCTTGCGGTCACGCCAGCCTGCCGCCAGCGCCGTCATGCCCGCCGCAAGGCTGAACACCGCCCAGCCGACCAGATGGCACAGCCACAGCAGGAACCCGATCGGCACGAACAGCAGCGTCCGCAGCACTGGCTTGTGCTCCAGCGCGATCCACAGTGCGATGGCATGGAAGGCGAGCGCGATCGACAGCGCGAAGTTCACGAAGCCGTAGAGGTAGGGGAGCGAGAATGCCAGGGGCAGCGCATAGAGCGCCTGGACTCCGATCCGCCCATGCGCCGCGCGCGCGAGCAGCAGCATGCCCGAGACTGTCAGCGGCGGGATCGAACCCACGATCAGGTGCACCGCCGGCTCCAGCCCCATCACCGGCGCCAGAAGTTGCACCAGCAAATCGACGCCAAGATTGGGCAGCAGTCCCCATTCAAAGCTGTACCAGATGCGCAGGACTTCCGAGCGCCCCGCATCGAGCTGCACGGCATAGCGCCCCACGTGTCCGCCCAGATCGGTGAACGGCAGAATGGGCGCAGAGATCGCGGGCAAGGCAGCCAGCGCGCTTAGCAGCACGATCAGCGCGATCTCGCCAAGCGGGTCGCGGACGCGGGCACCGCCGCGCGGATCAACCAATACGGAGAACGGCCATACCCTCATCTCGCCTGCCTTTACGGGGGGTGCCGTGTCGCTGTCAAAGGGCGGCTGCGAACCGAAGGGATCGGGTGATCGCTGGCAGATTGAAGCCCCCCGCGCGACATGCCCTTGAGGACAATTGCGCGGGCGGCTTCCGCCGTGGAGATTAAACGTGTGTAAGGTACACGATCCAAGCCTGCCGCGCCGTGATTGCCCGTTGCCGGTCTGTGATTTTCGTCATATTCGGCAGCTTGGAACTGCCCCAATTCTTGAAGGAGTGGCCATGAGCAATTTGAGAGGATACCTCGGTCTGATCGCCCTGTCCGCCGCCCTGGCGGCTTGCGGTGGCAAGAAGGAAGAAGCTGCGGCGCCTGCCGCCGAAGCTCCCGCTGCGGCCACCTCGGCTGCTGCTGATGCGGCTGCTCCGGCTGCCGCCAAGATCGCGGCCGACGACACCACCACGCTCGACGGCACCAAGTTCGCCGACATGAAGGGCGATGCCAAGCACGGCGAGGCCGTCTTCACCCAGTGCAAGACTTGCCACGTGATCGACGCCGGCGTGAACCGCATCGGCCCGTCGCTCCACGGCATCATCGGCCGCAAGTCGGGCGAAGTCGCCGGCTTCTCCTATTCGACCGCGAACAAGGAAAGCGGCATCACCTGGACGGCTGAGAAGCTCTACCAGTACCTCGAAAAGCCGGCCCGCGTCGTCCCCGGCACCAAGATGGCCTTCGCCGGCCTGCCCAAGGGCCAGGACCGTGCGGACGTGATCGCCTACCTGACCGAAGCCACCAAGTAAGCTTCGCCAGGGCGACGTCGCCGAACAAACGCGCCGCTCCCGCAAGGGGGCGGCGTTTTTTTGTGGCTGCCGACCAGCACGCTGTCGAGCAAGTTCGCCTCGATCTGCGCGCCTGAGCATTATCATTCAGATTTGAATGGTTTTCGTACATGTTTGGCGGCTACCCACCGCAGCTGAATGCTCTCATCTCCTGACCACCAACAGGAGATTGACCATGGCCACCCAGACCAAGACCTTCGACCGCACGTCCACCACCGACGATGTGCTCGCCGGTATCGACCTCACCAGAAAACGCGTGCTTGTGACCGGTGTTTCGGCCGGCCTCGGCGTGGAGACTGCCCGCGCTCTTGCCAGCCATGGCGCGCATGTCATCGGCACGGCGCGCGATCTAGCCAAGGCGGCCAGGGCGCTGGCTGCTGCCGGTGTCGCCAGCAACGCCGTGGAACTCGTCGAAATGGACCTCGCTGAACTCGCAACTGTCCGGCGCGCGGCCGATCAACTCAATGCAGCCAAGCCCGTGCTCGATCTGGTGATTGCCAATGCCGGTGTCATGGCACCGCCATTCGGCCGCACCGCCGATGGGTTCGAGACCCAGTTCGGCACCAACCATGTCGGGCACTTCGTGTTCGTGAACCGGATCGCCGGCCTGATGCGGCCCGGCTCGCGGTTGGTCATGCTCGCCTCATCCGGGCACCGGTTCTCGGACGTCGACCTGACGGACCCCGGGTTCGAAACGACAGTCTACGAGCCGTTCATCGGTTACGGGCGCTCGAAGACCGCCAATATCCTCGTCGCGGTGGAGTTCGACCGCCGCTACCGCGCGCTCGGCCTGCGTGCGACCGCCGTCCATCCGGGCGGTATCCGCACCGAGCTGTCCCGCCACATGGGCGATGAGAAGCTCCAGGGGCTGTTCGACCAGATCAACGTGGACCTCGCCAGGGAAGGCAAGCCGCCGATGGAATGGAAAACCCGGCGGCAGGGCGCTGCCACTTCGCTCTGGGCGGGCCTTGTTGCGGATGCGGATGCCGTCGGCGGGCGCTACTGCGAAGACTGCCAGGTCTCGCCCGTGGTCACCTCTGCCAGCATCGGTTTCGGCAGCCCCGGCGTGCGGCCCTATGCGCTCGATCCGGCAACCGCCAAGGCGCTGTGGGCCAGGACCGAGGAATGGGTCGGCGAGAGCTTCGATCTTCGCTCCGCTGCAACAGCGCAGCGCAACCTGCCGGACGCCTGACCCGGCATTGCAGGCCGCCCGGCAGGCTGACTGCCTGGCGGCTCACCCACCATGGAGGACGACATGTCCCTTACCGACGAGCGCGCACTGCTCAATCTGCTTGGCCACTACACCCGGGCGCATGACCATCGGGATCCCGATGCGATGGCGGCGCTCTTCACGCCTGATGCAACGATCGAGATCATCGATGCGGTCGGTGGAGCGGCGCGCTTGCTCGGCAGGCTGGAAGGGCGCGCGGCGATCGGCGAGGCGGTCCGCCAGATGATGGCACCGCATGAAGCGCGCGCGTGGAGCCAGAACGTGATCAGCGCCCCGATCATTGCCATCGATGGCGATCATGCCACGATCGACGCGCAGTTCATGGTGTTCAGCATTGTCGGGGCCGAGGTTCCGGACAACGGATGGCCTGCAGGTACATTCGGCGCACAAGGCCGCATCATACCGATCGAAGCAGGGCAGTACCGACCAACGATGCGCAGGACCGCCGAGGGCTGGGCTATCTCGGCCATGCGGATCGAGCACCGTTTGCCGATGGCCTTCGGCTAGCGCGCTTTCGCGGGCTACGTGCGGCCCAACAAGAAACCCGGACCCCCAGCGTAGGGAGCCGGGCTTCTGATTTCAGCTCACCTCAGGCCGCGTGGCTGCGGCGCGCCAGTTCGCACTGCGACCAGATATCGGTCAGCGCTTCCAAGAGCCGGTCGATATCGCCGTCGGTGTGGACCGGCGAGGGGGTGATGCGCAGCCGCTCGGTGCCGCGCGGCACGGTCGGGTAGTTGATCGGCTGGACGTAGATGCCGTGGTTGTCGAGCAGCCAGTCGCTGATCATCTTGCATTTGCGCGCATCGCCTACCATCACCGGGATAATGTGGCTCGGGTTGTCGAGGTGCGGGATGCCCAGCGCGTTCAGCTTGCGGCGCACCGTGCTCACCCGGTCGCGGTGGCGGGCGCGTTCGTGGCCGCTCACCTTGAGGTGCTGGATGCTGGCGCAGGCGCCGGCGGCGAGGGCAGGGGGGATCGCCGTCGTGAAGATGAAGCCCGAGGCGAAACTGCGGACATAGTCGCACAGCGCTTCGGAGGCCGCGATATAGCCGCCCATCACGCCGAAGGCCTTGCCCAGCGTGCCTTCGATCACGTCGATGCGGTCCATCAGGCCGTCGCGTTCGGCCACGCCGCCGCCGCGCGGGCCATAGAGGCCGACGCCGTGCACTTCGTCGATGTACGACAGCGCGCCATGCGCCTCGCAGACTTCGACGATCTCGCGGATCGGCGCGATGTCGCCGTCCATCGAATAGACGCTTTCGAACGCCACCAGCTTGGCGCGGCCGGGAGCGACCTGACTGAGCTTGCGATCAAGATCGCGCCAGTCGTTGTGCTTCCAGATCACGCGCTCCGCCTTGCTGTGGCGGATGCCCTCGATCATCGAGGCGTGGTTGCCTGCATCCGAGAAGACAACGCAGTCCGGCAGGCGCGAAGCGAGGGTGCCCAGCGCCGCCCAGTTCGAGACATAGCCCGAGGTGAACAGCAGCGCGGCTTCCTTGTTATGCAGGTCGGCAAGCTCGGCTTCAAGCAGCGCGTGATGGCGGTTGGTGCCCGAAATGTTGCGCGTGCCGCCGGCGCCCGCGCCGCATTCATCGAGCACCGTGTGCATCGCCTCGAGCACCTTGGGGCTCTGGCCCATGCCGAGGTAGTCGTTCGAGCACCACACGGTCACTTCCTGCGTGCCGCCGTCCACATGCCGCGTCGCCTTGGGGAAGGAGCCGCGATGGCGCTCCAGTTCGGCGAAGATGCGATAGCGCCCTTCGCCGCGGATCCCATCGAGTTCCTGTGTAAAGAAGGCCTCATAATCCATGGCCGAAATACCCCTTCCCTTCAAAACCCTATGCGGCGCGCTCAGGCGCCCAGATGATTGCGGCGGCCGGGCAGCGCCCAACCCCACAGAGCGCCGTCGCGAAACGGCAAGGCGAGAAACACGTGTTCGAGGACGCCGAGCGCGGCCATCGCAAAGAGCAGGCTGGCACGCACCGCTTCGGCGCTGCCCGCAGGCGCGGCGAGGGCGGCCTTGCCCAGCAGCGCGGCCAGCACCACGGTGAAGACGAGAGCCAGCCCCAGCGCACCGGAAAAGCGGCGAGGGCCGAAATAGCTGCGCAGGTAATCGAGATGCGGCGGCAGCAGATCGCCCACCTGGCTCGGCACCCCGGCGTAGAGCGCGAACTTGCTGGCGAGGCGCAGCGCGAGCAGCAGCACGAAGACTTCGGCGCCGGTCGGGTTCGGCGCGTTCCACCCCAGCGACATCAGCATCAGCGCCGTCAGGGCAAGCGCGACTTCGTGGTAGATCAGCGTGGAGCCCGCATCGATGAACCGGTCCCAACCGCGCGCAGCGGGGTTGCTCGGCTCGCGGCGAGGGCCGGCGACGGCGCCCATCAGGAAGCTTGCCTCGTGCCACGACCACACCATCAGCGCGCCGACGAAGCCCACATAGGCCCCCGCCATGCCAGGCATGACCGAGCCCGCCACCACCGCGACGAGCCCGAGAATGCCGCCCGCGCCCGCCCATGCGAGCGCCCGCGGAAAGGTCGCGCGGTCGCGGTTGTCCAGCCACGCAATCAGCCCGGTGGCGAAGAACCACACGAGCAGCGTGACCACGAGGGGCACGGCATGGCCGGAAAAGCTCACCACGAAGGCTGCATCCGCACCGAAGCGGGCAGCGCGTTTTCACGCGTGCGGTGGAAGTACATGCGGGCGAAGGCCAGGCCCGCGCCGGCAACGCCGCTGTAGCGCTGGAACGCGCCCATCAGCCCGCCACGCGCCTTGCCGGCATCGATGCGGCGGCTCGACTGCAGCAGGTCTTCCATCCGGGCGCGGAAGGCCGGATCATCGGTTTCCAGCTCAATCGGGAACACCTGCCGGGTGATGGCGGTGCAGACCGTGAAGACCTTGTAGTCATACTCGGTCGGATCGACCCCCAGCGCCTTGTGGAACACCGGCCGCGAGTGGTCGCGCACATACATCGTCGCGTAGACCGAAAGCAGGAAGAAACGGATCCACAGGCGGTTGCCGCCCTTCAGCAGCTTCGGATCGGCGCGCATGAGGAGGGCAAAGGCCTCGCCGTGGCGAAACTCGTCGTTGCACCATTCCTCGAACCACGAAAAGATCGGGTGGAAACGGTGTTCGGGGTGCTTGGCGAGGTGCCGGAAGATCGTGATGTACCGGGCATAGCCGATCTTTTCCGAAAGATAGACAGCGTACCAGATGAACTTCGGCCGGAAGTAGGTGTACTTCTTCGATTTCGTCAGGAAGCCCAGATCGACGCCGATCCCCGCGTCCTTCAGCGTCTCGTTGATGAACCCGGCATGCCGGCTCTCATCGCGGGCGAGGAGCTTGAACAGCATCTTCATGTCCGGGTTGCGCGTGCGGCGCGCCATTTCCGAATAGAGCACGCAGCCGGAAAATTCCGAGGTCATCGAGCTTACGAGGAAATCGGTGAATTCCTCGCGCAGTTCCGGCTCGAGGTTTTCGATGATCCCTTCGAAGCTTTCCTTGCGCTTGAAGTGCAGCTTGTTGCGGTCCGCCTGCATCTCGGCGATCAGGTCGTCCCACTCGGCGCGCACCGGGTTCACGTCGATCGCATCGAGCGCTGCGAAATCGGTGGTGTAGAAGCGCGGGCTCAGCACGGTTTCCTGCCGGGCCATCGCCATCGTGTCGAGCTTGCCATCGCTGCCAAGGTCCAGCCCGGCGGCAGCGGCGGCGCGGCTGAATTCTCCATGATCGGGGGAGTTCGGGTCGATCTTGGTAGGGGCGTTCATGACACTCTCCCGGGTGTGAAGCTGACTTCGTAGAGTTCGGTCAGGTCGAGATAGGCGGCCAGCCTGATCCAGGCCCGCACGAGCGGACCTGCCCGTGTCACGGTTGCCATCCGGTCGATCGCGAGGCTTTGACCGAAATCAACCTTGATCGGCGCGCCGTGGACTTTCACGCGGTCGCCCGGCTGCAGCTCGATATCGCCGGCGAGACGGACATGCGCATGGAAGTGCTCCGGCGTCTGCTCGATCTCGATGCGGCAAGGGGTATCGAAGCGGCTGGCAGCCATCAGATGGCGCCTCCGGGCAGCATGGCGGCGAAAGCTGCGCGGTTGTCCGGCCCGAACGAGCCCAGTTCGATGGAGCGGCCGGTGGCCTTGTCCTCGAGGCTGAGCGACTGGTTCTTCCACAGCGTCAGCGTGAAAGGCGGGGCCATGCCGATGCCGTGGATATGCCGGTCACGCGCCATGCCGCGCATCACGCCGCGCACGAACCCGTTGCCCGGTACCCCGTCAACAAGCACGCGCACGGTCTCGCCGGTGGCGACATCCTGCACCACCACCGCGCCGTCGGCCCGATCCGAGAAGGTGAGCTGGCGCACGATCATCGGCGCCACATGCGCTTCGCTGCGGACAACAGCGGGCACTGCTTCGCGGCTCAGCACACCGACCTTTACCAGCGTGGTCAGCGCCAGCGCGGTCAGCACCAGCATCGCGGCCGAGGCCACGGCATGCTTGGGGATCGTCTGTTCGTGATCGTGAACCAGGCTCATGCTGTAGCCTCCCTGGCGCCCATCGCCGGGCGTGGTGCGCTTGCTGCAGGTGCCGCCTCAGTGCGCTGCTGCACCGGCATCACCGCCGCGGTCGCCTTGGCGAGAATGCCCGCGACATTGGCCGCATCGGGCAGAGCGCGCAGCATCGGCTGCGGCGCGGCAAGGCGGAAGGGCCGGGCATGCGGCCAGAGCATCGCATAGCCGAGCATGCTCGAACCCTGCAGCGAGAGCGCGATGTCGCCATGGCCTGCGCCCAGTTTGCGCAGATCAGCCCCGGAGAGCTTCACCAGCGGCAGATTGATGCACTTGCTGAGCGCGACGCCGATCCGCAGCACCACGCGGCGGTTGGTGATCGTGTAGACCGTGCTGCGCGCCACCATGAGCGCGAAGCCATAGGCAAGGCCGAGCGCCAGCAGGCCGGCGACTGCCGTCAGCAGCGCGCCCAGCGGGGTGCCGCCGACCATCGCCCATGCCACAAGGACCGCAAAATATCCGCCGATCCACCGCACGCCCAAGGCGCTGCGGGCAAACACCCGCGCATCGGGCGCACCCTGCCAGAGGATCGCCTCACCCGGAGGCAGATCACCCGGCAGGCCGCGGATCGGCTCGATATCATGCTCTCTCACAGGATCGGCTCCTGCCGTCCGGCGTTGGCGTAGAGATAGCCGCCGCCGAAGTAGCCGATCACGCGCTCTTCCTCGTAGCGGGTGATCTCGGTCGCGCTGGCAAGCTGCGGCACGGCGTCATAGTCAGCCGCGTTGATCGCATCGATGCTCACGCCCGAAGTGCTGACCGAAGCCATCGCCATCGGGGCAAGCACGGTCTTGCCGCCGGTCGTCTCGACCTGCAGGTAACGGACCTGATGCTCCGCGCGGTCGATCCACAGGTCGGTCACGGTGCCGGCGACCTTGCCGTCTGCCGCCGTCACTTTCATGCCGCGCGGATCGGGACCGCCCTTCCATACCGAGATGTGGTCCTCGGTCGAAAGCGGCACGATGCGGGCGCGGCCATGCGCGTCCTGATCGGGCCACTTGGCGCGGTTGGCGTAGGACGCGGGGCCAACACCGTCGACGAGCGGATTGCCGGTCGGCACATAGGGCGCGCCGGGGAAGTTCTCGTAGCGCTTGGCGGCGATGTCCACCGGCTCCCGGCCCTCCTCGCGCGGGAGCGGATAGGACACCGTGCCGCGATCGAAGGGCAGGCGGAAGGTCTTGGGCAGCGCGGTCGAAAGCGGGCCGCCCACGCTCTCGATGAAGCCGTTGATCTCGTCTTCAAGCGGATACCCCTCGCGGCGATCCTCGCGGCGCAGCCAGAACACCAGGGCGACGAAAAACAGGAAGAACGCCCAGAGGGCAATCTCCGCGACGTCGATCGAGCCAACTACATATGCGGTTTTCATCGAACTTTCCTTTCCCGGATCAGGGCCCCGGAGGCCGCAATTCCCACCACCTCAGTCAAATTCTTCGCATTCACGTCGGAAACTCGGGCAAGACCATCTGCCCCCCGGGCAGCTCGCCCGTGAGGCCGATGCGCTTGCCGGCCAGCGGCCCGAGCACCACCAGCGCTGCAATCAGCATAACGATTTCTAGGCTGTAGACCGTGGCATAGCCTGCCGCGCGTCCACCCGCGCCGCTCGCCCACGAGACAGTATCGCGGATCACGCCGCCCACCGCGAGCGCGCTGCCCGCCGCCGTCGCCTGCACCGCGCCCCATGCGCCCAGCGCCACACCGGAGTCGCCGCGCTGCGCCAGCGACATCGCCGCGATCAGCGTGCCGACCGAGAACAGACCGATGCCGAAGCCGATCGAACCCGCACCTACGGCAAGGAGCAGCGCTGAATGGAGCGGCGCTGCCAAGAGCACGAGAATGAACGCACAGATCCCGCCGACCATGCCCGCGCCCGCCAGCCGCAGCGGATCGAAGCCGCGCTCCAGCACCCGCGTGGAAATCGAAAAGCCGGCAATCGCCCCCAAGGCCCACGAACCCGTCAGCATCGTGGTCGAACCGACAGCGAGACCAAGCAGTTCGGCGCCATAGGGTTCCAGCAGCGCATCCTGCATCGCAAAGGCCGCCGCGCCGAGGCCAATGGCGGCCAGCAGGCGTTTGGTGTTCGCCTCGGCCACGAATTCGCGCCAGACATCGCTGAACTCCGGCGTCTCGCGGTCCTTTGCGGTGCGGCCGGGATTGCGGCCTTCCTGCTTCCACAATGCGGTCACGTTGAGCACCAGCGTGACCACCGCTGCGCCCTGGATCACCTGCACCAGCCGAGTCGGGCTGAACGGCACCAGCAGGCCGCCGATCACGAAGGCTGAAACCATCATGCCCACCAGCAGCATCACATAAAGCAGCGCCACCGCGCGGGGACGTTTGTCCTCGCGCGCAAGATCGGTCGCGAGCGCAAGGCCCGCAGTCTGCGTCACATGAAGCCCAGCGCCCGTCAGCAGGAACGCCAGCGCCCCTCCGCCAAGGCCGGTATAGAACGTGCGGGCCTCGCTCATCAGCAGCAGCGCGAAGGGCATGATGGCAAGGCCGCCCCACTGCATCAGCGTGCCGAACCAGATATAGGGCACACGCCGCCAGCCCAGCACCGAGCGGTGGGTATCGGACTTGTGCCCGATCAGCGCGCGCAAGGGTGCGAACAGCAGTGGCATCGCGATCAGCAGCGAAACCAGCCAGGCCGGGGTGTGCAACTCCACGATCATCACGCGGTTGAGCGTGCCGTTGAGCAGCACCGTCGCCATGCCCACGCTCACCTGAAACAGCGCGAGGCGCAGCAGGCGGGAGAGGGGCAGCTCGGCGCTCGCCGCATCGGCAAACGGCAGCCAGCTCACCGCCACGCGCGTCCACTGGCCCGCCATGCGCGACATGCGGCTTTGCGGCACGGTGTCAGTCAAGGCGGGGGTGCCGGTCATGGGTCAGTCGCGCACCAGTTCGATGGCGTTGGAGATGTAGAAGCCGCTGCCGATCCGCTCGCTGCGGCCGACGTGCCAGCCGGGCAGGGCCCCCTCGATCATCGCGACGAGGTCCGCATCGCGCACCGGCACGATGGCGGGCGCGCGGTCGCTGCGCGGAAACATCAGGCCCATCGTGTGCATCGCGCGCAGCATCGGGGTGGACGGCGCATGGGTGAACACGATCGAGCCGTCGCAGCGTTCGGCGAGCGAAACCAGCGTCGCGACGATATCTTCGGGCCGGTAGTGGATCAGCGAGTCCATCGCGACCACATGGTCAAATCGGCCATGCGCGGGATCGAGCATGTCGCCCACCCGCCAGTCGATGCGGCCATGGCCCAGGAACGAAGGCTGGCGTTCGCGTGCAATGGCAACCAGACCGCCCGCGACATCGACACCGACGACTTCAGCCCCGCGCCGCGCGGCCAGCACGCTCAGCGCGCCGGTGCCGCAGCCCGCATCGAGGACGCGCATGCGCCTCAGATCATGCGGCAGCCAGCTCAGCAGCACGTCGCGCATGGCATCCCGCCCGGCGCGCACCGTCGCGCGGATGCCACTGACCTTGGTGTCGGACGTCAGGTCGATCCAGGCCTTGCGAGCGGTGCTGTCGAAGTACGTCGTCAGCTTGTCGCGCTGCGTGGCGAAGCGCGAGCCATGGTGACCGAAGCCGGAAGATGGGTGCGTTGCCATCACTCAAACCCCAGAAAATCAAAGATATCGCGGTCTTTCATCGCCAGCGCGTCAAGCGCAGGCGCTCCTGCCCACAGCGTGCGGGCGAGATTGAGATATTCCTCCCGCGCCTTGATCACTTCCGGGCTGTCCGGCATCTCAAAGAGCGTGCACTTCTTGAGACGCGAGCGGCGGATCTCGTCGAGATCCTTGAAGTGGGCGAGGCGCTTGAGGCCGGTGGCGGCGTTGAAACGGTCGATCTCGTCGGTGCCTGCCGAACGGTTGGCGACCACACCCGCAAGGCGCACGTCGTAGTTCTTCGACTTGGCGTTGATGGCCGCAACGATGCGGTTCATCGCGAAGATGCTGTCGAAATCGTTGGCCGTCACGATGATGGCGCGCTCGGCATGCTGGAGCGGGGCGGCAAACCCGCCGCAGACCACGTCGCCCAGCACGTCGAAGATCACGACGTCGGTGTCTTCGAGCAGGTGGTGCTGCTTCAGGAGCTTCACCGTCTGCCCCACGACATAGCCGCCGCAACCGGTACCCGCCGGCGGCCCGCCAGCCTCGACGCACATCACGCCGTTGAAGCCTTCGAACATGTAATCCTCGGGCCGCAGTTCCTCGGCGTGGAATTCCACCGTCTCCAGCACATCGATCACCGTCGGCATCAGCTTCTTGGTGAGGGTGAAGGTGGAATCGTGCTTGGGATCGCAGCCGATCTGCAGCACGCGGTGGCCGAGCATCGAGAACGCGGCGGAAAGGTTCGACGAAGTGGTCGACTTGCCGATGCCGCCCTTGCCGTAGACGGCAAAGACCTTGGCATTGCCGATGCGATCAGCGGGATCGAGGCGGACTTGCACCGACCCGTCGCCATCAGGCTTTCGGACGGGGGGATCGAGAAGTGCCATGCTTGGTTTCCTTTATGCCGCGACGGCTGCAACGGACGCGGGGGCCGACGTTGAAGGCATGATGCCCTCAAGGCGGTCCTCGAGTTCGTTACTGGCGGCGTGGAGAGCTGCGAGTGTGGCTTCGTCGGGCGACCAGAACTGCCGGTCGACCGCTTCGAGCAAACGGTTGGCAACACGCGCCGAAGCGCGCGGATTGAGGGCGGCCATGCGCTCGCGCATCGCGGCGTCGAGCACATAGGTCTCGCTGATGCGCTGGTAGACCCACGGATCGACTTCGCCGGTCGTGGCGGACCAGCCCATCGTGGTGGTGACGTGGCCCTCGATCGCGCGCACGCCTTCGTAGCCGTGCCGCAGGAGGCTCTCCTGCCAGACAGGGTTGAGGATGCGGGTGCGGGTTTCCAGCGCAACCTGCTCCTGCAGGCTGCGGACCTTGCCCGAGCCTTGGGTCTGGTCGCCGATATAGACCGGCGCGGTCTCGCCGCCCCTGGCCCGCGTCACCGCGCGGCTGATCCCGCCCAGCGCATCGACGTACTGATCGATGGTGGTGATGCCGAGTTCGACGCTTTCGAGGTTCTGGTAAGCGCAATCGACCGTCTTGAGCGCCGAGGCGAGAATCGCCGCCTGCCGCACCGGCACGCCCTTCACGCCGTAGGCATAGCCCTTCTGCCGCTCGAAGCTGTCCGCCAGCTCGTCCGGATCGGTCCACGCGCCGTTGTCGATCATCAGGTTGACGTTGGCGCCGTAAGCCCCTTGCGCATTCGAAAAGACGCGCAGTGCCGCCGTCTCGAAGTCGCACTTGTGCTCGTCCTGGTGAGCGATGGCGTGGGCGCGCACGAAGTTCATTTCGAGCGGCTCGTCAGCGCTGGCGGCGAGCAGGGCAGCCTCGGCCAGCATGCGCGTCTGCAGCGGCAGCAGGTCGCGGAACACGCCCGAAAGCGTCGCGATCACGTCGATGCGCGGGCGGCCGAGTTCTTCCAGCGGGATCAGTTCAGCCCCGGCCAGACGGCTGTAGCTGTCGAACCGCGGGCGGGCGCCGATCAGCGCGAGGACCTGTGCGATCTGCGCCCCCTCGCTCTTGAGGTTGTCGGTGCCCCAGAGCACCATCGCGATCGTCTGCGGCAGGTGGCCGCTGTCGGCGAGGCTGCGCTCGATCAGCTTCTTGGCCTGTTCCGCGCCGTCCTTCACCGCGAAAGCGGAGGGCAGGCGGAACGGATCGAAGCCATGGATATTGCGCCCGGTCGGCAGGATTTCCGGCGCGCGCAGCACGTCACCGCCGGAGACCGGGCGGACAAAGCGGCCGGACAGCGCGCGGACGATGCCATCGAGTTCGTGGTTGGTGGAAAGCGCTGCGTTGAGCGCGCCCATGTCCTTGAGCAGCGGCGTATCGAGCTTGATCCGGCCATCGACCAGCAGCTCGGCAGTCTGGGCCGGTAGCGGCTCACCGCGCGCTTCGGCAGAGGCGCGGATCATGTCGATGCGCTCCTCGCGGCTTGCCGCCTGCCCCGCCACATGCAGCCCCTGCGGGATCAGCTCGCGCTCGATCTCGTAGAGCCGCGCGGCGAGGGCAGGCACATCTCTGCCATCAAGGTCAAGCGCTTCGGCCTGTTCGGCGATCAGCTCCGCGAGCAGTCCGGCCTGCTCGTCGCCCGGTGGCAGCGAACGCCAGCGTTCGACCGAAGCCTTGAGATCGGCCAGCCCCTTGTAGACGCCCGAGCGGGTGAGGGCGGGGGTGAGGTAACTCACCAAGGTCGCCCCCGAACGGCGCTTGGCCAGCACGCCCTCGGAGGGGTTGTTCGCGGCATAGAGATAGACGTTGGGCAGATCGCCGATCATCCGGTCCGGCCAGCACTGCGCGGTGAGGCCGGTCTGTTTGCCGGGCATGAATTCAAGGCTGCCGTGTGTTCCGAAGTGCAGCACGGCGTGGGCCTGGAAGTCCTCGCGCAGCCAGCGGTAGAACGCGGCAAAGGCGTGGCTCGGAGCGAAGCGGCCCTCGAACAGCAGCCGCATCGGATCGCCCTCGATGCCGATGGCGGGCTGGATGCCGACGAACACATTGCCGAACATGGCTCCCAGCACCTGGACCGCGCTGCCATCGGACTGCAGCTTGCCCGGTGCCGGGCCCCACGAAGCCTCGATCTCCTTGAGCCACGTTTCGCGCGCCACGATGGTATCGGCCATCACGCGGGTATGGACATTGGCCTCGGTGCCATAGCGCGCCGAATTGCCGACGAGGATCGCCTCGCGCAGCGCGTCGACGCTGTCCGGAACTTCGACCGAGTAGCCTTCCGCCGAGAGCCGTTTCAGGGTCGCGTGGAGCGATTCAAACACGCTGAGGAACTGCGCCGTGCCCGCCGCGCCGGCATTCGGCGGGAAGTTGAACAGCACGACCGCGATGCGGCGTTCGGCTGCCGCGGCGCGGGCCAGATCGATCTGCTTCACCACCCGCGCGGCGAGGGCCTCGGCCCGCTCGGCGCAGCTTTCCATCTGGCGCACGCCGGCGGCGCTCGCGCCGGCAAAGGTGCAGCCCTTCGCGCAGCCGGTGCAGGCCTCGCCGCTGCCGTCCGCGCGGCCGCCGAACACCATCGGCTGGATCGCGCCGTCGAGTTCCGGAATCGCGATCATCATCGTCGATTCCAGCGGCAGCAGCCCTTGCGGGTTTGCGCCCCAGGCCTGCAGCGTCTGGAATTCCACCGGATGCGCCGCGATGTACGGGCGGTCGAGCTTTGCCAGAATTTCTTCCGCTGCCGCCGTGTCGTTGTAGGCGGGGCCACCGACGAGGCTGAACCCCGTGAGGTTCACCACCGCGTCGACCGTCGACTTCCCGTCCTTCAGGAACAGCGCCTCGATCGCCGGACGCCCGTCAAGCCCACCGGCGAAGGCCGGGATCACGCTCAAGCCCTGCGCTTCCATCGCCGCGATCACGCCGTCGTAGTGCCGCGCATCCTTCGCGAGGACGTAGGAGCGCAGCATCAGCAGGCCGACGGTGCCGCGCTTGCCTGCGGTCGCACTGGCGGGAAGCGCAGCCGCGGTAGCCGCCATGCGCGGGGTCATCGCCGGGTGGTAGACGCCGACTTCGGGATATTCGCGCGGGGCCTCCGCCTTCATTGCGCCGCGCAGGGCTGCGCGTTCGCCGCTGGCATAGCGGTCGATCAGCGCGCGGATCATGTCCACCACGTTGTCGTCGCTGCCCGCCAGCCAGTATTGCAAGGTCAGAAAATAGGCCCGCACGTCCTGCGCGGTGCCAGGCACGAAGCGCAGCAGCTTGGGCAGACGGCGCAGCATGGCCATCTGGCCCTTGCCCGAGCTGGCGCCCGGCTTGCCCGATCCGCGCAGCTTCTTGAGCAGGCCCATCATGCCGGTGGCGGGCTTGTCCATGCGGTAGTCGCCCATGCGCGTCAGTTTGACCACTTCGCCCGCCGACATCAGGCCGACAATCGCGTCGCAATCCTCGCGCCGGGCTTCCAGCGCGGGCATCACCGCGCGGATGTGGTCCTCGAGGAACAGCATCGTGCACAGGATGATGTCGGCCCGCGCAATATCGGCTCGCGCGGCATCGAGCGTGCCGGGCTTTTCTTCCCAGTCCGCCGCCGCGTGGAAGCCGATGGTGACCCCGGTCCCGGCCCGCGCAAACTGCGCTTGCGCGCGGGCAAATGCGCCCGAAAGGTGGTTGTCGAGCGTGATGACCACGACGCGCACCGGGGTGTCCGGCGTGGGGGCGAGAGGCGCCTTACCGCGCATAATGGGCCTTCGCGTCGTAGAGCGTCTCGAGCGTGATCGCGCCGAGCCCCATCTCGCTCGCAAACTTCTCGGTGTTGCGCTTGGCCTTGCCGCGCACGAAGAACGGGATCTTGCGCAGCTCCCGCTCCGCCTCGGCGGTCCATCCGAGTTCGCCCGCCATGGCTGGCGCAGCGTCCTCCTTGATCAGGATGTCGCCTGCAGGCGCCAGTACCGGTTCCGGCTTGCTGTGCCCATGGAGGTGCGACGGGCCAGCCGCATCGCTGAACTCGAAATCGTCGCGGAACATGGTGAGCAAGTGCTCTTCCAGTCCCATCACCAGCGGATGGACCCAGGTATCGAAGATCACGTTCGCGCCCTCGAAGCCCATCTGCGGGCTGAACCGCGCCGGGAAATCCTGCACATGCACCGGCGAGGAAATCACCGCGCAGGGCACGCCCAGCCGCTTCGCGATATGGCGCTCCATCTGCGTGCCCAGCACCAGTTCGGGTGCGGCTGCAGCGATGGCTTCCTCGACGGTCAGGTGATCGTCGGTGATCAGCGGCTCGACGCCATATTCCTTGGCGGCATTGCGGATGTCGCGCGCGAATTCGCGGTTGTAACAGCCCAGCCCGCAGACGGTGAAACCGAGTTCTTCATGCGCAATCCGCGCGGCAGCGACGGCATGGGTTGCATCGCCGAAGATGAAGACGCGCTTGCCGGTGAGGTAGGTCGAGTCCACAGAGCGGCTCCACCATGGCATGCGCGATGCAGGATCATCGAGCGCCAGCGCCGGATCGACCCCGGCCAGCGCCGCAACTTCGTTGATGAAGGCACGCGTGGCGCCGACGCCGATGGGAACCGTGCGGATGGCGGGCTGGGCAAAGGTCCTGTCGAGCCAGCGCGCGGCCTCGTCGCCGATCTCGGGATAGAGCACGATGTTGAAGTCCGCCGCGCCGATCGTGCGGATGTCCTCGGGCGATGCCCCCAGCGGCGCGACGAGATGGACGTCGATCCCGAGCAGGTCGAGAATGCGGCGCACTTCGCGGATATCGTCGCGGTGGCGGAAACCGAGCGCGGCGGGGCCGAGCAGATTGACCAGTGGGCGGCGGCCTTCGCGCGGCGCGGGCCGCACCGAGGTATCCGCGAGATGGCGTACGATCTGGTAGAACGTTTCCGCCGCGCCCCAGTTTTCCTTGCGCTGATAGCTCGGCAGTTCGAGCGGGATCACCGGGCAAGGCAGGTTCATATTCGCGGCAAGGCCTGCCGGATCGTCCTGGATCAGCTCTGCCGTGCACGATGCACCCACCAGCAGAGCCTGCGGCTGGAACCGCGCCACAGCATCGCGCGCCGCGTTCTGGAACAGGCTCGCGGTATCCTTGCCCAGATCGCGCGCCTGAAACGTCGTATAAGTGACCGGCGGGCGCGCAGAGCGCCGCTCGATCATAGTGAACAGCAGGTCCGCGTAAGTATCGCCCTGCGGCGCATGGAGCAGGTAGTGCACCCCGCGCATGGCCGTAGCAACCCGCATGGCGCCCACATGCGGCGGTCCTTCATAGGTCCAGACGGCAAGCTGCATGGGCCTAGATCCTCAGCACGTCGCGGCGGCGCAGCGGCCGGGCGAACAGTTCGGCAAGGTCACCGGCCTGGTCGAAGCCGTGGACGGGTGAGAAGACGAGTTCGATCGACCACTTGGTCGAAAGCCCTTCGGCTTCGAGCGGGTTGGCAAGGCCGAGGCCGCAGACGGTAAGGTCGGGCCGATCGGCGCGCACACGATCGAGCTGGCGCTCGACATCCTGCCCTTCGCTGATGCGGGTGCCTTCGGGCATGCGCGCCAGGTCCGCGGCAAGATGCGCGCGGTGGAGATAAGGCGTGCCCACCTCGACCGGAATCATGCCCAGTTCGTTCGCCAGAAAACGGGCCAGCGGGATTTCCAGCTGCGAGTCCGGCAGGAACGTGATGCGCTTGCCTGCGAGTGCCGGCTTGTAGCGCTCCAGCGCACGCTTGGCGCGTTCACGGCCCGGGGCGATCACGCGGTTCACATGCATTTCGTCAATGCCAAACGCCGCTGCTGCCGCGGTCAGCCATGCGGCAGTGCCGTCAGCACCAAACGGGAAGGGCGCATCGATCCGCACCGCACCCCGGTCTTCCAGCGCTCGCGCCGTTTCGCCGAGGAAGGGCTGTGCGAGGAGATAACGGGTGTTCGGGCCGATTGAAGGCAGCGCCCCGGCGCGGCGGGCAGGCAGTACGCCGACATGTTCGATGCCCAGTTCCGCAAACAGACGCAGGAACTGGTCCTCGACAATGTCCGGCAGGGTCCCGACCATCAGCAGCGACTGCGCCGCGCCCGAAGCTTCGGCCGGCATTTCAGGCACCAGCGTGGTGAGGCAGGCGTCTTCGCCCTCGGTAAAGGTCGTCTCGATTCCGCTCCCCGAATAGGCGAGGATGCGCACGCCCTCGGAGCCGTTCTCGCCCTTCAGGTGCCGCGCGCCGATGCGCTGGGCGGCATTGGCGAGATCGAGCTTGATCACTTCGGAAGGGCACGAGCCCACAAGGAAGAGTGTGCGGATTTCCGGGCGCCGCGCCAGCAGCCGCTCCACCACGCGGTCGAGCTCGGCATGGCAATCGGCCATTCCCGCCAGATCGCGCTCCTCGATGATTGCGGTAGCAAAGCGCGGCTCGGCAAAGATCATCACGCCCGCCGCCGATTGCAGCAGGTGGGCGCAGGTGCGCGAGCCGACGACGAGGAAGAACGCGTCCTGCATCTTGCGGTGCAGCCAGACGATCCCGGTCAGCCCGCAGAACACCTCGCGCTGGCCGCGCTCGCGCAGCACTTCGAGCGTGCCATCGCGCGGGCTGGCCGCAAGGGCGGAGGACTGGGCAGGGCTCATGCGGCAGCTCGCTGCAGCCGCGCCGCGCGCAGCTTCAGAACGAACTGCGCTGCGTTGACGACGTAGGTGAGGTAGGCGGCGAGCGCCACGGTAAGCCGTGCTTCCACCGTGCCGATCTTGCCCAGCAGCATGACCATGTAGGCCGTGTGCAGTGCGATCACGAGCATCGAGACGACGTCTTCCCAGAAGAACGCCGGGGCAAAGAGCCACTTCCCGAAGACAACCTTCTCCCAGATCGATCCCGTAACCATGATGGTGTAGAGCGTGAGGGTCTTGGCGATCACCGAAAGGTCTGCCGCGAAGGCGCCGTCACCGGTCAGAAGACAGCGCACAACCAGCGCGAGGCTGACCAGAAACACCACGAACTGGAAGGGTGCGAGCAGGCCCTGGACCAGTGTCCACGGCGTATTGTCACGCCTTTGCTGCTCTTCGGGGGTATAAAGTGGGCGGGCCTGTCGGGCAGGCCCGCGAGCATTCTGGCGGTGGTCCGAACCGGACCTGATTCCGCGCAGCGCTGTCGTACGAGCTTCCGACATTTCGTGCGTCCCATCCTCTTCGCAACGGGCAGCTTACGACTCGTTCGCGAGGACTGTCAATAAAATTGGACGACAAGAAAAATTGACATCATTGCGTTTGCCAAGGTCGGACAATGGGCGTACGTCTTGTGAACGGGACAGAGTCGGAGTGTCTTTAACCACTATCCCCACGCGGTACCTGCCGCGGCAGACGGGGGGAGTCTGGCATGGACTTGGCGGTTGGGAAAAGCGGGCCACAAGGTGGCCAGGGACCCCGCAAGGCGGATCCCGGCGCTGCACACGAAGAGCATACCGGCGTCCCCGTTACAGGGCGGCGCAAGGGCAGCAGCGGCGGAAATGGCAGCGGTAGCGGCAATGGCCGGAGCGGAAGCTCGCGCCGCTCGCAGCGTTCTGGTTCCAGTTCGGCCATCAACTCGCTGATCGAGGGCGAGATCATTCCCCAGCTCCTCGTGGCGCACCGTATGCGGCCCGGCCGCGCGGCACCAAGTGGCGGCGGGGTCATCACGCCTGAGGATTTGGCGCGCTTCTGTCCACTGCCGTTGACACTGCAGGCAGACGAACTGCTCGTCCATGTCGAGGAATACCTCGCGCGCGGTGTCGGCATCGATGCGATCTTCGTGGATCTCCTGGCTCCGGCAGCCCGCCGCCTCGGCGTGCTGTGGGAAGAGGATCTCTGCGATTTTCTCGATGTCACCATCGGTCTCTGGCGTTTGCAGGAAGTCATGCGCGAGATTGCGTGGGGCAGCCCGATCATCACCGGTCCGCTCAGCGCACCTCGCCGCGCACTCTTCTCGCCGATGCCGGGTGAGCAGCACAGTTTCGGCGCCACCATGGTGCACGAAGTCTTCGTTCGCGCCGCGTGGGAAAGCGAGGTTCTCGTCGCGCCCGACATGCGCCAGCTGGTCGCGAAAGTTGCCAACAAATCCTACGATCTCGTTGGCTTGACCGTATCTTGTGAAGTTACTACCGAGTCACTTGCAAGAACGATCAAGGCGATCCGCAGCGTGTCCATGTGCCAAGATGTGAGTATTCTGGTGGGAGGACATGCAGTGAATGCCAATCCGGCGATGGCTCTTGAAGCCGGCGCGGATGGCTCGGCGGTTGATGCACCCGGAGCGCTCGCTCTCGCCAACCGTCTGGTTGGCGCGGTCGCGCACCGGACCGCGAACGCCGGCTAGGGCCGGGCACCCCGTGGTAGAACCCGAGCGCGCCATCGCGGAAACGACACCGTTTACCCGGTCGGAATCCGCTTTCAACGACATCGGTCCGGCGGATGCCATGCGCCTCGTGCTCGCTGCAGGAGACGTCACGCTCTCGCTTGATCCTGCGGGGCAAGTTCTCGACGTCGCGGCCAATCGGCAGGATTTTCCCGGCTGCGATGGCTGGATCGGCCAGCATTTCGATGCCACTGTCACCGTTGAGAGCCGCAGCAAGATCAAGGACATGCTGCAGCTGGACGGTGGCGATACCGGCCATCGCTGGCGCCAGATCAACCACATCAGCCCGGCCGGCGATATCCCGGTCCGCTATTTGCTGATCAGCCTCGATGGCGGCAAACGCCTGATCGCGGTGGGGCGGGACATGCGCAATGCCGTCGTGCTGCAGCAGCGCCTCCTCCAGGCGCAGCAATCGCTCGAGCGGGACTACATGCGCCTGCGCCAGATCGAGACACGCTACCGCCTGCTGTTCGATCTCTCGTCCGAGCCGGTCCTGCTCGTCGAGGCGGACAGCCAGCGCATCCAGGAAGCGAACCCTGCCGCGCATGCGGTGCTTGATGCTCGTCCCGGCAGCCTCGTCGGCACCAAGCTTTCCGGCCTCGTCGCACGTGGCTCGCGCGATGCACTGATCGCCTATCTGGGCGCCGTACTGACCACATCCGATGTTTCGCCGCTCACGGTCGAACTCGAACGAGCGCGCCAGCAACTCACCATTTCCGCCACCGGTTTTCGTCAGCTGGGCGGACGCTACCTGCTGGTCAGGCTGAGCTCGACGGGCGGCCGCACCACCGAAGGCGCCGCCACGCTGCTCGATATCGTCGAGCGCATGCCCGATGCTTTCGTCGTCGCCAATTCCGACATGCGGATCATCGCGGCCAACATCGCGTTCCTCGAACTCGCGCGCGCGGCCTCGCTCGATCAGATCCGCGGACGTCCGCTGGGTGAATTCGTCGGCCGGCCCGGCATCGATCTCGATCTCATCGAGAGCCAGCTCACCAAGTACGGCCTTGCCCGCAACGTGAGCACTGTGGTCCGCGCCCGCGATTCCGAGCTGGAAGAGCCGGTCGAGCTTTCCGCTGTGCGCACGTCGGGCGACAATCCGTGCTATGGCTTCGCAATCCGCGAGATCGGCCGCCGTCTGCGCGATCTGCCACCGACGCCGCTCGATCTGCCGCGCTCGGTCGAACAGCTCACCGAACTTGTCGGCCGCGCCAGCCTCAAGGAAATCGTGCGCGAGAGCACCGATCTCATCGAGCGGCTCTGCATCGAGGCCGCGCTCGCCTACACCTCGGACAACCGCGCCTCGGCCGCCGAAATCCTCGGCCTCAGCCGCCAGAGCCTCTATTCCAAGCTGCACCGCTACGGGCTCGGCAACCTCGTGGGTGAGGGCGAGTAGCCTTTTCCGCGCAAGTGTAAGAATCAATTGACACTTGTTGGTGTCAACCATACCCTCCGAGGGTATGACGCAGCCTGCCACTTCGGCCCGCTCGATGGCACTTACGGACCCCAAGGTGATCCGGCGTCCCGCTCCGCGCGACGTGCTGGAGCTCTTGAAGCCGATCACGTGGTTCCCGCCGATCTGGGCCTTCATGTGCGGCGTCGTTTCGTCGGGTCAGCCTGCCTCCGGGCATTGGGTGCAGATCATCGCGGGCGGCCTCCTTGCCGGCCCGCTGGTCTGCGGCAACAGCCAGGCGATCAACGACTGGTTCGACCGCCATGTCGATGCCATCAACGAACCGAACCGCCCGATCCCGTCGGGCCGCATTCCTGGCCGCTGGGGCCTGTGGATCGCCTGCATCGGTACGGTTATCTCCTTTGCGGTCGGCGCGGCGCTCGGCCTGTGGGTCATGGTCGCGACCGTGGTCGGCCTTGCCGCCGCCTGGGCCTACAGCGCGCCGCCGTTCCGCTTGAAGGCCAGCGGCTGGTGGGGCCCGATGCTGGTCGGGCTGACCTACGAAGGCCTCAGCTGGTTCACTGGCGCCGCCGTGATGACCAGCATGCTGCCGCCCACGCCGGTGCTCGTCGTCCTCGTGCTCTACAGCCTCGGCGCGCATGGGATCATGACACTCAACGATTTCAAGGCTGTAGAGGGTGATCGCCAGACCGGTGTGCGCTCGCTCCCGGTCGTGCTCGGCGTCCGCAATGCCGCGCTGCTCGCCTGCACGGTCATGGCGCTCGCGCAAGTCCTCGCCGCGATCTACCTTGTGCAACATGGCCTCATGCTGTCTGCCGCTATCGTTGCGGCGGTCCTCGCGGTGCAATTCGCGCTGATGCCGACACTGATTGCCGATCCGGCGGGCCGCGCGCCTTGGTATGGCGGAACCGGCGTCACGCTCTATGTCCTTGGCATGCTGGCAGCTGCTGGCGGCCTCGGCGGGCATTGGTGAAGGGGGGCGTGGTGACGGGCTTCGGCTGGTTCTCGATCGCCCGGCTCGGGCTGGTGCAGGCCTCCATCGGCGCGATCGTCATGCTCGCCACGTCGCTGCTCAACCGCGTCATGGTCGTCGAATATGGCATGGCCGCCGCCGTCCCCGCCGGGCTCGTTGCGCTGCACTATGCGGTTCAGCTCGCACGTCCCGTCTGGGGCCATGGCTCGGACCGTGGCCATGCCCGCACGCCGTGGATCATCGGCGGTGTTGCCGTGCTGGGCGCTGGAGCAATGCTCGCCGTTTTCGCACTGCCGCTCGCGCCACTCCCTGCCAATGCATTGCTTTTGCTCGGCTTCGCCCTGATCGGAGCAGGTGTCGGTGCGGCGGGCACATCGCTTCTCGCCCTGCTCGCGGCGGGTGTTGCACCCCAGCGCCGCGCCGCTGCCGCGGCGGTCACGTGGATCATGATGGTCATGGGCATTGTGGTATCCGCCGGCACAGCTGGTGCGCTGCTTGAGCCATTTTCGTGGGCGCAACTCGTCAGGGTCTCCGGCGGCATCGCGCTCGCTGCCCTCCTGATCACGGTGCTCGCCACCTTCCGTCTTGAGCGCGGAATCGAGGCCGCTACCCCCGAACCGACCAGTGAAACCAGCCTCGGCGAGGCCCTGCGCGCCGTCTTTGCAGAAACCGCCGCGCGCCGCTTCACCGTGTTCGTGTTCCTCTCGATGCTCGCCTATTCGATGCAGGACCTGATCCTTGAACCTTTCGCCGGGATCGTCTTCGGCATGACGCCTGCCCAGTCCACCTCGCTCTCCGCGGTCCAGCACAGCGGCGTGCTCCTCGGCATGATCGTCGCCGGCATCGGCGGCAGTGCCTTTGCAGGCCGCGCGGCGGGCGAACTCAGGGGCTGGATCGCCGCCGGTTGTGTCGGTTCCGCGCTCGCACTGGCAGGCCTGGCCGTCGGTGCCGGCATCGGACCCGGCTGGCCGCTCGCCGCCAACATCGGCGTGCTTGGCTTCACCAACGGCGTGTTCGCGGTCTCCGCCATCGGCGCGATGATGAGCCTCGCCGGAGCTGGCAACAAGGCTGATACCGGTCTGCGCATGGGCGTCTGGGGCGCTGCCCAAGGCATTGCCTTCGGCCTCGGCGGACTTTCCGGCGCCATCGGCGTTGATCTTGCGCGCCACGCGGAAAGCGACGGGCGCGCGTTCCAGACGATTTTCACGTTCGAGGCCATGCTGTTCATGGCCGCGGCGGTGATGGCGGCGCGCATTGCGGGTCAGGGCGCGGCAGTGAAATTGCGGGAGGCGGAAGCATGAGCAAGATCGATTTCGACGTCGTCGTCGTGGGCGGCGGCCCCTCCGGAGCCACGGCGGCTGCCGACCTCGCCCGCATGGGCCACTCCGTGCTGCTGCTCGACCGCGATGGCCGCATCAAGCCCTGCGGCGGCGCAGTTCCCCCGCGCCTGATGGAAGAGTTCGCCATCCCCGACAGCCTCCTCGTCGCCCGCGCCCGCAGCGCGCGCATGGTCGCGCCGTCCGATCGCGCGGTCGATATGCCGGTGGGCGAGATCGGCTACGTCGGCATGGTCGATCGCGACGTGTTCGACGAATGGCTGCGCAATCGCGCTGCGCTAGTCGGGGCCGAGCGCCGCACCGGCACCTTCGAACGCATCGAGCGCGACGGGGCCGAGGGCGCAGTCGTCGTCTACCGCGAGAGCCGCAGCGGACCGGACCACCGCGTGCGCGCCCGCCTCGTCGTCGGCGCAGACGGCGCCCGCTCCGGTGTGGCGCGCGACAGCCTGCCCGGCAGCGAGAACGTCAAGTGTGTCTTCGCCTACCACGAGATCATCAAGTCGCCCCCCGCCAACGACCACGGCTTTGATCCCGCGCGCTGCGACGTGATCTACCAGGGCCGCGTCTCGCCTGATTTCTACGGCTGGGTCTTCCCGCACGGCGAGACCTCCAGTATCGGCGTCGGCAGCGCGAACAAGGGCTTCTCGCTGCGCGGTTCGGTCGCCGCCATGCGCCAGGAGATGGGCCTTGCCGATTGCGAGACAGTGCGCAGCGAAGGCGCACCAATCCCTCTGAAGCCCTTGAAGCGCTGGGACAATGGCCGTGACGTCATCGTCTCCGGCGATGCCGCCGGTGTTGTCGCGCCCGCGTCGGGCGAGGGCATCTACTACGCAATGACGTGCGGCCGCCACGTGGCCAACGCAGCGCACCAGTTCCTGCTGACGCGCAAGCCCTCCGCCCTCCGGGCCGCGCGGCGTACCTTCCTGAAGGAACATGGCCGCGTGTTCTGGATCCTCGGGATCATGCAGTATTTCTGGTACTCGAGCGACAAGCGCCGCGAGCGCTTTGTCGCGATGTGCGCCGATCCCGATGTGCAGCGCCTGACCTGGCAGGCCTACATGAACAAGAAGCTGGTCCGCGCCGATCCGCTGGCGCACCTCAGGATCTTCCTCAAGGACACCGCGCATCTGCTTGGTTTGAGGGCCGCGCACCCTTGAGCAAACACGCCAACCGGCCTTGGGGCCTGCCGATTGCCGTTGCCGCCATCGCCGCGACGATCGTCGCCGGCGTCGGCGGCACGATGACCGATACGACCGGCTGGTACCAGTCGCTCAACCTGCCGAGCTGGAACCCGCCGGCGCCAGCGTTCGGTCTGATCTGGACAGTGGTATTCACCTTGATCGCCGCCGCCGGCGTCTACGCCTGGCGCGCCGCGCCGGACAGCCGCTCCGCCGATACACTGATCGGGCTGTTCGCGATCAACGGCGCGCTCAACGTCAGCTGGACAGTGCTATTCTTCCAGCTGCGCCGCCCGGACTGGGCGATGGTCGAGCTGTCGGTGCTGTGGGTCTCGATCCTCGTCCTGATTATCGCCTGCGGCCGCTTCTCCCGCCTCGCCGCGTTGCTGCTCATGCCCTATCTCGTCTGGGTGAGCATCGCCGGCGCGCTCAACTGGCAGGTGATCCAGCTCAACGGGCCGTTTTGAGACGGCGATCACCACAACAACTCCGCTCACCCTGAGCCTGTCGAAGGGTGCTCGCGCAACGGTGCAGGGCAAGTCATGCCTGATCTCGCTACCTTTTTCGCCAGCGGCCACGCCGCCGATCTCGTCCTTGCGGTGCTGGTAATCGAGGCCCTCATCCTGCTGCGCGCCGGCCGCCCCGCCATAGACGTTGCACTGCTACTGCTCCCCGGCGCCTGCATGATGTTGGGCCTCCGCGCTGCGCTCGTCGGCGCCAGCTGGCCATGGATCGCGCTACCGCTGGCGGCCTCGTTCCCGGTGCATTTGGCGGATCTGCTGCGGCGGGGGAGGGGGCGATAAGGTCCTGCTAGTCCATCATTAGGGGCGGCTCAGTTGCCTTTTCAGGATTAGCGAAGAATGAACTCGGCACGCTCGCGCACGCCGCGGGCGGAGTCATCAAGAAATTCCCGAGCGATGGCCTCTACATCACTCAGCTTGTCCCGATGCCGAATGACACCAGACATCGCGACTGATCGGACAGCACCGGATCGGTCCCTGAGCGCCAGTGCGATTATGTCCTGTAAGGAGATGTCCGTTGCAAGCGGCCTGTGGGCAAAAACCGTCTCGACACGCCGCCTGCCGATGGTCTTGTCCACCCATCGCCATCTCCAGCCATTCGGCCAACTGGCTTGCCCGGCAATCAATGTTTCGTAGGCGACTGCTCTCGTAGCTGGTTGGACCGCGGAACCGGCGATCTGCGGCAGGAAGCTGTCCATCCATGGTGTTTGCAGTGCCCCGCGCAAGATACGGGCAGTGGGGCCGCTAGGCCGCTCGATGATCAGGGCGGCAAGTTCGGACGCCACGTCGCGACGATTCAACACCGCGTCGAGCCATCTTCTTTCATCACCCCAGCGGCGCCAGCTCGACTTTCGGATCAGCAGGACGGCTGCCGCTTGCGCAACGATGCTCGCGGGTGTCTGCGGAAAGCAGCGCGACACGCACTCTTCCGCGGCGCGGCGAACCTCGGGAACCCAATCATTGAGCCGCCAAGCAAGCGCGATGAACATAAAGGCACTCGAGACAGGTCCGTCGAACTTGCGCAGGGCGGCCTCACGCAAATTGCCATCGCGATGAAACAGGAAAAGCTTCTCTAGTTGGTGTGTCTCGGAAAGCTGTTCCAGCGATCCAACCGACTTGCCCAAGAGCCGAGCCATGAAAGTCGATTCTTCAGGCGGCCGGCGGTAAAGTTCCGCCTCGCGCACAATCACGGATTCGGCTTCAGCCAAAGCACTAGGGTCGATCGCGTCGAGCATCGGCCAGAGGTGCTCGAATGCTGAACCAACCTGCATTCTACTGCGTAGTACCAGACCAAGTTTGCGCAATTCCACCTGCAAGTCTGGTCGAATGGGCGTTCTTCGTTTTCCTCGCATGATTACGAGGGTAACGCGGCGTGGATGACTCTCACAACCCTGTATGCCTTTATGCGCTTCGCCGCGCGCATTCCAAATCAAAAGAAAACCCCCGCGATCCCAGGGGATCGCAGGGGCCAGGTATTCCGCGCCGGTTGCGTGCGCGGGGGTGTTCGGTTGGCTTACGGCATCTTGGTCGGTGCCGCCGCCGGAGCCGGGGCTGCCGCCGCGGTGACCATCGGAGCGCTCGGCCGCAGGGCCGGGTAGTCCTTGACCATCGAGACGCCGCCCAGGGGCTTGTTGATGCCGCGGTGGCAGGTCGTGCAGTTAACCTTCAGCGGATCGCCCTGGGGCCCGAGGCGGTGCTTCGGGAACACGCTGGCGAGCGTGCCGATGTATTCACCGTTGATGTTGCGCACCATGCGGTAGCCGTACCAGGCGCCGACGCGCTTGGGCGTGCTCATGTTCCAGGCCTGGAACGAGCCGGCGTTGTGGCAGAACGTGCAATTCACGCCGAGCGCCGAGGAGGTGTGCATCATCAGGCTGTAGGTGCCTTCGGTCTCCATCGTCGTGGTCTTGTTCTTCGTTGCGGCAAACTGCGACGGATGGCTGTAGGTCGTCTGCACCCGGATTGGCGCCGAGTTGCTGTCGAGCAGGTACTTGGCGAACGCCGTGTTCGGCAGCGACGAATAGGCCGTGCTGACAAGCGGCGCGTTCTGGCCGTGCTTGTTGCCGAGGATGGTGTCCTCGTTGCCCTTGGCCGGCAGCGCCCAGTTTTCGGTCGGAACCGCCTTGCCCCGGTGGCAGGTGTAGCAGGTCACACCGGTCTGCTTCACGTGCTGGGTCCAGTTGGTGTTGATGTTCCGCGTCATCTGCAGCATCCGCCGAGCCACCTTCTTGGTGTAGATCTCGTCGGAGGCCATGTTGGCCGGGTTGTGGCAGTAGTTGCAGCCTTGCTCCGGTGCGATCCACTGGGTGATCGCGGCCATCGTGTAGCTGAACTCGTCTTCCGAGATGTCGCCCAGAACCTGCACGTTCTGGTAGGCTTCCTTGGCGGGACGGCCACCCGGCTTGGGCGGATCATAGGGCGGCGGCGGCACGACATTGATCGGATCGATCTTCTTGTTCGCCGAAGCGAGCGTGATCTGATCCATGCCGGTGCCGCGGAAGCCGTATTGCTTGGCGGACTTGGTCTCGAGCTGGCAGCCGCCGAGCAGCGCTGCGCCGAGGACCACCGCGCCGAGGCGCAGCATGAGGTTCGGTTTCATGGTCACTTGCTCCCCAAAGCCGGATCGACGACCCCGGTGTCGGGATAGGCCGGCGCATAGTGGTGCTGCTGGGCCCACAGGTACCAGTTGTCGACAACGGTGCCGGTGAGGAGGATGCCGATGCCGCCCGTGAGAGTGGTCAGCACGGCGAACCACCAGGCCCAGCGGTGGATCGATTCCATCGTGGCGTTGAAGCCCATGGTCCAGCGCCAGAACAGGGCGGCGCGTTCGGAGGCGGTACCGCGATCGGTGATCTGCTCGATCTCGCGCTCGCCGCCGTAGCGACCGACGGCCAGGATGGTTGCGCCGTGCATCGCGAAGAGCAGGGTCGAGCCATAGAGGAAGGCGATCGAGAGGGCGTGGAACGGATTGTAGAACAGATTGCCATAGCGGATCGAGAACGCGGCGGTCCAATCGAGATGGGGGAAGATGCCGAAGGGCACCGCTTCGGACCAGCTGCCCATGAAGGCGGGCCGGATGAAGCCGAGCACGAGGAACAGCCAGATCGCCGACATGAACGCCCAGAATACGTGGGTCCCCATGCCGAGCGCACGGGCCCGGCGGTAGGTCCGGATCGCCCAGAGCAGGACCGAGAGCGTCAGGAACATGCCGGCGAGGATCCACCAGCCGCCCTTGGCGAGCGGGACAATGGGCGAGAAACCGTATTCCGGCCCCGGCGGCTCCAGGCTGAGCCACGGCAGCATGCGCACGAACTGGATCGGATCCCAGTTGACCGAAGCCATCATGTTGAGACCAATGATCTCGAACGCGGTGAGCCCGCACAGGATCGAGAGGAGACCGGTCCAGCCAAGATAGATCGGGCCGAGCTGGGCCTGACCGAAGCGGCCGAAGAGGTGGTTGAAGGTGACGGCGGTGCCGCGCGGATCACTGCCGGGCTTCATCTCGATGCCCATTTCGGGGGCATGGCTGAGCTGAACCTGCGTGAAGATATTCTGATAGGTAGCCATGGCTAGTCCTCCTTCACGACCAGATCGGCAGGTTGAGCCACCAGTTCCACCATTCCGGCCAGCCCTTGGTCCACAAGGGGCCGCTGATGATGATGCAGACCGCGCTCCAGAAGCCGGCGTTGAGCGCCAGCAGCAGGCCCAGGCGGTGGATGCCCAGGGTACCGATCGAGTAGCCGATCAGATCGCGGAAGAAGGTGTCTTCGTATTCCGGGGTCTTCACGGTCTCGCCCTCTTTCGGGTTGACCGCGGAAAGCACCAGCGCGCCGTGCAATGCGAGCGCGAGGCAGGTGGTGAAGAAGAAGCTCACCGCCAGCATGTGCGCCGGATTGTAGTGGAAGTGCAGGTACTGGTAGCCGGTGTTCGACACCCAGTCGAGGTGGCTGAAGATGCCGTAGGGGAAGCCGAAGTGCCAGGCACCCAGCAGCACCGGACGGATCACCACCAGCGAAACGTAGGCGAAGATCGCGAAACCGAAAGCTATCGGAACATGGTAGCCCATGCCAAGCTTGCGGCAGATCTCCACCTCGCGCAGCGCCCAGGAGACAAATGACACGATCGCGCAGACCGTGATCACCTGCCAGAACCCGCCCTCGCGCAGCGGCGCGAAGCCGAGGCCGTATTTGAGGTCAGGCGGCGCGATCGAGATCAGCCACGGGTTCCACGTGCCACCTTGCGAGGCGCAGTAGAGAATGAGAGCCGTTCCGAGTGAGGCGAAGATCGCCGTGATCACTCCGAAAAAGCCAACGTAGAACGGGCCGACCCAAAAGTCGAAAAGGTCCCCGCCGATCAACGTGCCTCCGCGCACGCGATACTTTCGCTCGAAACTGAGGAGCGCCATGGCTCTATCCTCCCCCGCCCAAGCCTGGCGGGCACAAGTACATGGAAAATCAACCGGTTCCCCCCGGCAGTGCCGGAGGCGGCATGTCCACTTTCGGTGGGATGCCGCCTCTTGCCTTGCAGGTGGTCAGGGCGTGGCTGCGGCTGCAGCCGGGGCTGCCTGGGCCGCGGAGTGCGGGCCGTCGAGCCAGTTGAAGCGAGGCGTGCTGAGCAGGATGAAGTGAATCACGATTGCCAGCACAAACAGGAACGCGGCAAGCGCCACGAGGGCCCTGCGCGGATCGAAAATAAGCCAGACTCTCCACATGGTATCTGTCCTTGTGAAAGCGCCAAAGCGGCGCGGTCGTTCAGGTTCGGCCGAAAAAGGCCGGGTGGCCGTTATGGCCAAACGTGGGTGTTATGACGTTGGATTTCTTACGAAATCCAGGGACGCCACGACCACACGAGCGCGTGGGCAACCACGGCCACGGCGGTGAAGCCGAGGAAGCTGCTCATGAACAGCTTGTGGAATTCCTTGGCTTCTTCAGGCGTCAGGTAGGTCCTGAGCCCCAGGCGATCATCGCTCATATCTGCATCTCCAGTATTGACGTGCAAAGCGAGAGGCGGCGATCGCCCCCCGGCGATATTCCAACGGCCGAAGCCGAGGGAATGGGGTTACCCGCTGGGCGGGAAATGGTGGCCACGCGGCTCATGGCGCCGCGCTTCCGAGCAGCGCATCGGCAAGCCGATCGGCGCTGACTTCGCTTTCGCCTTCGCGGCGGGCGGCAGCTTCGGCCGCGTCGCGCAGGCGCTTGGCAAAGGAGATGCGGATGAGCACCGGCTGGGCTTCGACCAGTTCGTCGAGCCGGGCCTTGGCCTCGTCGCTCCACGGCAGCTCGCGCTGGAGCCGCGCCGGCGTGGCGGGCACCGCATCGAGCTGGGTGGCAAGGGGCAGGATGTGGAACAGCGCGTCGAACAGCGCGTTGCACACTTCCTGGATCAGGTAGGTCGCACCCGAATAGCCCATGAAGGGCGTGCCGGTGTGGCGGCGGATCGCGGCGCCCGGAAAGCTTGCCGGGATGTAGATGCTGCGCGCGCCGCATTCGGCGAGGTACATGCGCTCGTTGTAGCTGCCGAACACCACCATCGGTGCGCCGGCGCGGATGGCATCGCGCACGTCCTCGTTCTTCGGCTTCACACCCGCGCTGCGCGAGAAGGCGAAGGCGCAGGGGAGGCCCATGTCCTCTTCAAGGAAATGCCGGATCCCGCGGGTGTAGGTCTCGTTCGCGACAATGCCGAAGCTGGCCGTGCCGAAGAAGTCCTGCGTCACTGAGCGCCACAAGTCCCACAGCGGCTTGATCGTGGTGTGCTTCTCGCGCGTGATGAACGGTTCGGGATCAAGCCCCAGCGAAGCCCCCAGCGCTTCAAGGAAGCGGGTGGTGGAGGTGAGCCCGACCGGCGCCTGGAAATAGGGCCGTTCAAGTACCTCGCAAAGATTGCGCCCGAACTCGCGGTAAAGGCACACATTCGCGTCGGCATCCGCAAGGCGGCGGATATCGGCGAGGTGACAGCCCAGCGGGAACACCATGTTCACCTCGGCGCCGAGGCCCTCGATCAGGCGGCGCACCTCGGCAAGGTCCGAGGCCATGTTGAACATGCCGTAGGCCGGGCCGATGATGTTGACGCGCGGCTTCTCGCCTTCCTTGCGTGCCTTCGGGGCGGGCACGGTCTTGGGGCCGAACTCGCTCCACAGCCAGCTCAGCGCGCGGTCCGCCGACTGCCACTGATCCTCGTCGATCGTGCGCGGCAGGAAGCGCTTGATATTGGTGCCCCCCGGCGTCACGCCGCCGCCGATCATCTCGGCGATCGAGCCGGTCACGACAACCGCCGGAAGCTCAGGATCGAGCGTCTTCCACGCGCGGCGCATGGCCGCTTCGGTGCCGGTCTTGCCAAGCTCTTCCTCGCCGAGGCCAGTGACGACGATGGGCAGTTCGTGCGGCGGCAACCCGTCGGTGTAATGCAGCACCGATGTCACCGGCAGGTTTTCGCAGCCCACCGGGCCGTCGATAATGACCTGCAGGCCCTTCACCGCGGTGAAGACGTAGACCGCGCCCCAATAGCCGCCGGCCCGATCATGATCGATGATGAGCGTCATGCGCGCGCTCCTGCCAGGCGATACAAGGGCCGGACGGTCATCGCGAGCCGCAGGTGGCGATAGGCGATCAGCAGGATCATGATCCCACCGCCTCTGCCGCCTTGCGGGCAGCCTCGTTCAGCGCGGCGTACTTCTTCTTGAAGTTCGGGCGGTCCTGCGGGGTATCTTCCCAAACGCCGGTCGTATGGCCGGAGCCGACGCCCTCGAAGAAGGCGCTCATGCGGTCGAAGCGGGCTTTTCCGCCGATCGCGGCGTTCACCACCATGGCGAGGCTGCCAGCACCCGCCGGGCCCATCAGCGGCCGGGCCGAGATGAGATTGGTGAAATAGAGCGCCGGGATCGCCATCTGCTTGGCGTGCTGCACCACCGGCGTCGTGCCGATGGCGAGATCGGGGCGGAATTCCTCGACGGCGGCAATGTCCTGCTCGAGGCTGGCGCGGTACTGCACCTTGACGCCGCGCGCCTGCAGCCATTCGCGGTCGGGATCGGACCACACGGTGCGCGGGCAGGCGGTGCCGACATAACGCACGTCGGCGCCGCTTTCGACGAGCAGACGCGCGACCAGCAATTCCGAGCCTTCGTAGCCCGAAACGGTGATGCGGCCCTTGATCGGGCGGGCCGCCAACGCGCCGCTGATCGCGGGCAGGATGCGGTTCTGCGCCATGGCGATCTTGTCGGCGCTCACGCCGCAGGCCTGGCCGATGCTGGCGAGCCAATCGGCGGTGCCATCGCGGCCCACCGGAGCGGAGCCGACGACGGTGCGACCCGCGGCTTCGAACTCGCGCACGCTGGCGGTGTAGAACGGATGGATCGCGGCGACGGCGGCGCAATCGAGCGCGGCATAGAGCTCGCGCCATTCGCGCGTCGGCACGACAGGTCCAGCAGCGAGGCCCATCGGCTCCAGCATCTGTGCGATGCCGACCGGATCGACCGGGAACATCTCGCCGAGCAGCGTGATCGTCGGGCGGTCCGAACGGGCAAGGGGAGCGCTTACCGGGCCAGCTTCCGCCTCACTGCGGGCATAGGCGAGCATGGCGCCGGCAAGCACGTCCTTGGCCTCGGCATGAGTCGGAATGCCGAAGCCGGGGACATCGATGCCGATGATCCGGACGCCGTTCACTTCCTTGCCCAGCAGGCGGAGCGGCACACCGCTCGCGGTTGGCACGCAGAGGTTGGTGACGACGATCGCGTCGTAGAGTTCAGGATCAGCGAGCTGCTCGACCGCTTCCTTGATGTCCTCGAACAGCTTGCCGGTCACCAGCGTTTCCGAGCTGAACGGCACGTAGCCCACGCTCCGCCGCGCGCCATAGAAGTGCGAGGTAAAGGTCAGGCCATAGACGCAGCAGGCCGAGCCCGAGAGGACGCTGGCCGTGCGGCGCATCCTGAGGCCCACGCGCAGCGAGCCGAACGCGGGGCACATCGATTGCGGCTGATCGTGCGGGCCGACCGGGTAGTCGGCGGCATAGCGATCAAGCACTTCGCTCTTGCCGGCATTGCGCGCGGCTTCGCGCATCCGGTCCGTCCCACCATGGCAGCCGCCATCGGTCCCCGCCGCGACGGGGGCGTCGGGCATGGCGTCGATGCGGTCCGGGGCGGGGCGGGTTTCAGATGTCATCGTAGATGACCTCCAACGACGCCTTGGTCTCGAAGGTGCCGCCGCGCATGTCCGCCTGGGTGGCGGGGATCAGTGTCACGCTGCCGCCGGTGTCCTCGGGCGAGAACAGGCCGAGCAGGCCGTCCTGGTCGAGCGGCTTGGGCCGCCGCGGCGGGGCCGTTGCAACGTTTTCCGCCAGTTCCTCGAACAGGCTGCCCCACTGCGTGTCGGGCCGGCCGATGATCTGGTAGTTTGCGGACTTGCGGCGAATGTCCTCATCGGCCGGGATTGCGCAAAGCACTGGAATATCAACAGCCTGCGCAAAGGCCTTGGCCTCACCGGTGCCGTCATCCTTGTTGACGATCATGCCCGCGACGCCGACATTGCCGCCCATCGAGCGGAAATATTCGACCGCCTTGCAGACGTTGTTGGCGACGTAGAGCGACTGTAGATCGTTTGAGCCGACGACAATGACCTTCTGGCACATGTCGCGGGCAATCGGCAGGCCGAAGCCGCCGCAGACCACGTCGCCGAGGAAGTCGAGCAGCACGTAGTCGAAGCCCCACTCGTGGAAGCCCAGCTTCTCGAGCAGTTCGAAGCCGTGGATGATCCCGCGCCCGCCACAGCCACGGCCGACTTCCGGTCCGCCGAGCTCCATCGCGAACACACCGTCGCGCTGGAAGCAGACGTCCTCGATCTTCACGTCCTCACCGGCCAGCTTCCTGGCGGCGGAGGTTTCGATGATCGTCGGGCAGCTCTTGCCGCCGAACAGAAGGCTGGTGGTATCGGACTTGGGATCGCAGCCGATCAGCAGCACGCGCTTGCCCTGCTGCGCCATCATGTAGCTCAGGTTGGAAAGCGCAAAGCTCTTGCCCGAGCCGCCCTTGCCGTAGATCGCGATGATCTGCGTTTCCTTGGTCACTTCGGAGGGCGTGACCGCATCGGGTTCGATCGCCGCTTCGTCGCGAAGCGCCTGAACGCGCGCAGATACTTCCAGAGTCGTCATGCGCAGTTGCTCCAGTCGAGAACCATTTTCAGGCAGTTCCGGTCGGTGAAGGCCGCCGGATAGGCCTCGGCCGCCTCGCTCGCGGGGCGAACGTCGGTGACGAGGCCCGAGAGATCGAGCCGACCCGAACGAATGAGATCGCGCGTCCGGTCGAGATCGCCGTGGCTCCATTCGGCAGCGACGCGGATGCGTGCTTCCGCGCGGAAGGCCACCGGGAAGGCGAAGTTCACCCGCTCGCTGTAAAAACCCGCGAGGTTGATCTCGCCGCCGCGGGTCAGGCGGCCGAGCAGCGTGTCGAGAATGTTCGAGTCGCCGCTGGCATCGCAGATCGAATGGTAATCGCGCCGCAGATCCGCGTCGGGCGAAACGACCTTGTAGCCGACAGCCCCGCCCATCCGCTGCGGGTCGGTTTCCCATACGGTGGGTGCGTGCGCGCCGAGGGCGATGGTGATGCGTGCCAGCAGGCGGCCGAGCACGCCGTGCCCGACGATCAGGTCGGGCAACGTGCCGCCGTCCAGCGCGTGGAGCGCCGTCGCGGCGAGGGCGAACAGCACCCCATTCGCCTGGAGCGACTCGTCGATGGTGAGCGCGCGGGCGGAGGGGAGGACAAGCCTGCGGGCCGATCCGCCGAACAGTCCTCGCGCATCGCGGAAGCAGCTCGCACCCGGAACGAACACCCAGTCACCGATCCGCGCCCAGGCATCACGGCCCGCGTCGATCACTCTTCCGACGGACTCGTAGCCGGGCACCAACGGGTAACCCATGCCCGGAAACATGGGCATTTTTCCGGTCCAGAGGAGCTTTTCGGTACCAGTGCTGATGCCGCTCCAGCAGACTTCGACGACCACATCGGAGCCGGTCGGCGCATCGAGCGCGAGGGGCCGGAGAGCCAATTGCTCTGGTGCCTCCATGATGAGCGCTAGTGCTTCCACGACCACTTTTCCCCTCAGCCCGGGCCGGACGGCGTGCCGTACGGTTTAGGGGGCTTTCCGAGTGTCAGCTTACATTGTCATGAAGAAGTGTCAACTCAACACTACACCTTTGTGCAGGTCGGCCATGCGACAAGCTGTGCATGAGTGCCGTTAGTCCGTTTTGGGGGAATTCTGCGCCTATGCGGCCGCGAGGTGTCAAACGCGGGCGACAATCGCGCCGCAAACCAGCGGCAAATGGGTCGAAACCTCGCGCCAGCTGGAAAATCCGGCGCTGTGCAGCATCGCGCCAAGCTCGGCGGGGCGGCGCGGGCGGCCCGATCCCATCGCCCAGAGGTAAAGCCCGAAGTATGCATCGCCCATCGCGCCGCCGCCGGCGGCACCGGCCATCGGCTCCCCGATCAGCAAGGTTCCGCCAGGCGGAAGGGCCGCGCGAACCGCCCGCAGCAGGCGCAGCGCGGGTTCGTCGTCATGATCGTGGAGTATCCGCACTAGCGTGATCAGATCGAAGCCGGTGGGCAGGGGATCATGCAGGAAGCTGCCCTTGTGGAGCGCAAGTCGCGGAGCAATCAGCGCATCGCGCCCCAGCGAGGTTTCCGCCCCCGTGACGACATCGGGCAAATCGAACAGGCCGAGTCGCAAGTCAGGCGCGGCAGTGCCGACTGCCCGCACAAAGGCGCCGGTGCCGCCGCCCACGTCCATCATCGCCTTGTGTTTGCCGAACTTGTACGCCGCGATCAGCTGCTCGCTGACCATCGCCTGCGAGGCGGCCATCAGCGCGGAGTAGGTGGCCGCTGCGGGTGCATTGTCCGCGTCGCCTTGTCGCCCGGGCGGCACATTGCCTGTCGCGCTGGCCCGTGCGTAAGTCCAGAAATCCGAGAGTGCGGTCGGCTCCTTCCGGTCCGCGCGCAGCAGCGCCAGCGGGTCGGCAAGGTCGGCATAGAGCAGCGCATGGTGGCGGATCATCGCCCGCGCCCCCGGATTGCACTGCAGCGCCGCGCCATCCATCCCCAGCGTCCAGCGCCCGCCCGGCAGCGACTCGGCAATCCCCAGCGAAGCGGCGGCGCGCAGCAGGCGTTCTGCCGCGTCCACGCCAAGTCCCGCCCGGTTCGCCGCCCGCACCGTATCGCACGGCCCTTCCGCCAGCAGATCGAGCAGCCCGCCCTCGACGCAGGCCGCCAGCACTTGCGCATAGGCAAAGCCTGCCACCAGATCGAACGCCCGCCGCGCGCGGGAGCGCACGATCGGCCGGGTCAGCGGGAACGCGGCGCTCCACGATTGGAACCGGGGATTGGTCAGCAGCCGGTTGCGCCAAAGGACCCAGCGCTCCTTCAATCCGGCCCTTTGGGGCAAATCCAGACGATTGGACATGTCCATATGTCAATTACATTGGACATTTAGCGGCAATGCGTCAATCATCCATCACATGCTCCTGCAAATCCGGAGCACGGGAGACAGGCCCATGTGGCGAGGCGATGATCGCGCGGATGGCGCGCTGGGGCTCAAGGCGGAGGAATTGCCGCCGGTGTGGACGGCACTCGCCCGCATGCAAGGGGCACTGCCGCCAGCGCCCGCCGCGTCCGATCCCTGGGCGCTCTTGCAGAAAGGCGAGGAAGACCGCCTCGTCCGCGCACCCGGCAGCCGCGACAGCGATGCGCACCCCCGCTTCGACGCGCCGGTTCCGCCGGGCGGCTACTCATGGTGGTATGTCGATGCGCTCAGCGACGACGGGCAGCACGGCCTCACCCTGATCGCCTTCATCGGCAGCGTCTTCTCGCCCTATTTCAAGCGCTCCGGGCGCGGCAATCCGCTCGATCACTGCGCGCTCAACGTCGCGCTCTATGGCCCCAAGGCGCGCTGGACGATGACCGAGCGGCCCGAGCACGCGGTAAAACCCGAAGCGGACCAGTTCGCCATCGGCCCCAGTTCGGTCCGCTGGGCGGGGGACTGCCTCGTCATCGACATCGAGGAACGCGATAAGCGGATCATGAACCCCTTCCGCCGCCGGGTCGCCGGGCAGATCAAGGTCTGGCCCGAGATGCTCAACACCGAAGCCTTCGCGCTCGATCCGGCGGGCAAGCACTTGTGGCACTGCTTGGCCCCCCGCGCGCGGATTTCGGTCGAGATGCAGGCGCCCGAACTCAGCTGGAAGGGCAGCGCCTACCTCGATTCCAACCGCGGTTCGGAGTCGCTCGAGGAAGGCTTCCGCGTGTGGCACTGGTCGCGTGCGCATCTCGGCAAACATGTCGCGGTGTTCTACGAAGGCCAGCGCCGCGATGGCTCCATGTTCGCCAGCGCGCTGCGGTTTGACAGCGCGGGCGTCCCGCACGAGGCCGATCTCCCCCCGACCGCGCCGCTGCCCAACACGATGTGGCAGATGGAGCGCCTGACCCGCTCGGACCGGGGCCTTGCCCGGGTGCGCAAGACCTGGGAGGATTCGCCCTTCTACACCCGCTCCACGCTCCACGCGCGGCTCTATGGCGAACCTGTCGTGGCGATGCAGGAAACGCTCTCGCTCGACCGGTTCTGCAATCCCATCGTGCAGCAACTGATCCCGCACCGCATGCCAAGGGCGCGGCGGTGACTTAGGCTGGACGGGCAAGTCCGAACGACCGGCTGCGCCCAATTGCGGACGTTGCACGGCCCTCATCAAGTGGTATCATGCCACTGTGTGGATGCTTCCTCTCTTCCTGTTGGCTTCGTCTGCAAACGAAACCGTTGTCCTGCAGCAACATGTTGATGAGCTGGTGCTGCGGTGCCGTGCATCCAATAAGATTCGCCTCTTGGCGCGTGGCAGAGGGGTAGTGCAGGTCCAGGTTCTTTTACGATCAGATGAACAAAGCGCCGAAGAGTGGCAGCACATTTCCTGCGTATTTGACGGACTAAAGCTGGTTCCTGAGCTACGTAGCCTTGACATACTGGGAAACGCTTTACCCAATAGCAGTTAACCACCAATCCCGGCCGCTCCGCCAGGTTCGGAACCAATCGACGCTGGCTAGTCCCTCGCTGTTCCGTCCTTCTTGGCCTTGTCCTTGGCGATCTCGCGGTTGACCGAAACCAGCTGCCACACGCCGATGCCTAGCGCGACGCCGCCAAAGACGACCATCTCGATCCATCCGAAATTCTCAGCCACGCTGTCCCTCCCTCTCAGGCATGCACCGCCGCGGCGGCCGCCATGGCCTCGGCGACAAGGTCCGCTCGCTCTTCGTGCGCCAGATGGCCAAGCCCCGCAAGCACCTCGAGCGTCGCCTGCGGCATTAGTTTCACTGCCTGCTCCACCGAACCGACCGGCACCGCCGCATCCTTGGCGCCATGGATCAGCCGCACCTGCGCCATGACCTTGGGCAGATCGCGCTGCAGCCCGGCGAGGTCCCACCCCGCCATCATCTCCAGCGCGCCCCGGCAATGAAGCGCATTGCCCAGCAGCATGGCGTAGCTGCGCACGCCCTCGGCATCGATGTTGGAGCCGGTCGAGCGCACCAGCAGCCGCCCGGTATCGCCCGAGGTCCGCGCGCTGGCAGCAAACAGGCGCGGCACCAGCGGATTGAGCACCAGCGCGCGGGCAAGCCCCTGAAACAGCGGCGCAAAGAACCCCGGAAACGGTGAAAGCGCCGCATTGAGGCCGATCACTTCCGGCACCGCAAACCCGTCGCGCACCATCCGCAGCGCAATCGCCGCTCCGGCGGAATGGCCGATCAGCCGCTCGGGCTGCACCTCCAGCTTTTGCAGCAGCGTTGCGACCGCCGCCGCCATGCCCGGCAGCGTCAGCCCCCCCGCCGGCCTTCCGCGCGTAAAGCCATGCCCCGGCAGGTCCATCGCGATCACACGGTTGTGCTGTGCGAGGAGCGGCATCAGATGCCGCCAGCTATGCGTTGCTGCGCCGGTGCCGTGGAGCAGCACAAGCGCTGGCCCCGAGCCCATTTCCTGCACATGCCACGTCAGCGACCCGGCAGCCACGAACCGGCTGGCCTCACGGTGTGGCCAGTCACGCCCGTCACTGTCCCAATCGAGTGGCCTGCTCATGTCAGGGCCCCGATCACCGCGCTGAGCGCCTTCGCATTGGCTTGCGGCAAAGGCACATAACGCGCCCGCATCGCCGAGGCGATGGCCGCCGCTTCAGGGCGAGGGCGCGGCGAGATGTCGATCACCACGCCTGCCAGTCCCGCTGCTGCAACCGCGCGTCCGGCCTTCAGCGCATCCTCGGTCGCCGCCGCGCGGTTGGTGCTGCCATCAAGCGCGATGTTCCCGCGCCCGTCGGTCAGCACCACCAGCAGCGGCGTATAGCCCCGGCGCGCCAGCCCCGTGCCGAGCGTGCAGACCATCGACAGCCCCGCCGCCAGCGGTGTTCCGCCGCCCCCCGGCAATTCCGTCAGCGCCCGCCGTGCCCGCGTCAGCGAACGGGTCGGCGGCAACAGCATCGTCGCCTCCTGCCCCCGGAACGCCACGAGCGCGACTTCGGTGCGCTTCACATAGGCCTGTGCCAGCAGCAGCTCGACGGCGCCCTTGGCCTCCGCCAGCCGGGTAAACGCCGCAGAGCCCGAGGCATCGACCGCGAAGATCGTCACCGAAGCACTGCGCGCCTCGAACCGCCGCACGCGCACATCGTCCTTCATGATGCGCAGGCCGGGCCGCTTTTCACCCTCGCTGCGCCGCAAGGCCTGCCACGGCACCGCCGCGCGCAGGGTATCGATCAGCGCCAGCCGCGCCCCGCCACGCGGCAGCCCTTGCCGCGCCGCCAGCGGACGCCCCCTGAGCGGCGAGAGATGCCGCGAACCACCGCCGCTACCCGCACCGCGCCGGACGCGCCCATCGGCAAGCGCTTCCAGCAGGCCCGGCGGGATCGCCGCCGCTGCCGCTTCGATCAGCTGATCGGGATCGGGTACGCCATTGTCCTCGCGCTCCTCGTCTCCCGGCGTATCAGTCTCGCCTTCTGGCGGCGGGGGAGGGGGCGGCGCTTCGTCCTGTTGATCCTCCGGCGGCGGAGGCGGCAGCCGCGTGGCGCGCGGGGCCAGCACCAGTCGCGCCGCTGCGGCAAGATCGCTCTCAAGCACACGGTCCCGCCCTTCCAGCCGCGCGCTCGCGCCAGCCGTCAATGCAGCAAACCGCAAGGCTCGCCCGGAATCGACCCCGAGTGCCAGCGAAACCGCCGCCAGCGCTTCCAGCCCTTCCGTGCTGCAGGGCGGGATCTCGGCTGGTGAGGCGAGGGGAGACGGAAGCTCGGTCGTCCCCAGCCCTCCAGGCGAGCTACTTCCAAGATCGCATGCAAACGCCACTCGCTCGGTCAGGCTCAGCGGCGGCACTTCGTCGCGCTCGGCCCCGTCATCGAGCAACACCAGCCCGAAGCGCTCCGCCGCTTCCGCCTGATCCAGCGCCTGCGCGACGCTTCCCGCCAGCGACGGCGTGATCCGCTCGGCGAGCGGCGCGATCACCACCCCGCCGCGCGCTTCCTGCAGGAACCCGGCGCGCGAGACACTGTGCCCTGCGGCAAGGCTGGCGGCGAGATCGATCCCCCCATGCAGCCGCTCGCCATCGATATGCGCGGGCATCCGCTTCAACGCCACCGCACTCCCCAGCCGCTCGACCAAGGCATCGCGCGCCGGACCGGGACCGCGCAGCCACAGCCCGCCAAACCCCGCCGGCCAGAGCGCAAAGGCTTGCAGCGCCAGCGCCGCATCTTCTGCGGCGGACGGCGCGGGGAGGGTCGTCACCCGAAGACCTCGGCCACCGCGCGCTCGATCCGCGTCGTCGAACCCGTCTCATCGAGCACGTCGCGCCGCAGCCGGTGCCGCAGCGCCATCGGCGCCACCGCGATCACATGCTTGCGCTTGACCTTGTCGGCGCCCTCCAGCGCCGCCTGCGCCCGCGCCGCGCGCATCAGGGTCAGCTCGCCGCGCAGCCCGTCCGCCTTGCAGGCCATGCACAGCCGCGAAGCATCGTAGAGCACCTCGTCCGGCGTCTCAACCGTCGACAGCCGGGTCCGCCCCTTGGCGATCTTGCGCACGATCTTGGCGTCCGCCGCCGCCCACTCCTCGCCGAACGCCACCGGATCGCGCTCATGCGCGGCACAGCGGCGCATGATCTCCACGCGGGCGTCCAGTGCCTGCGGCGTGCGCACTTCCACCGAAAGCCCGAACCGGTCGAGCAGTTGCGGCCGTAGTTCGCCTTCCTCCGGGTTCCCGCTCCCGATCAGCACGAACTTCGCCTTGTGCCGCACCGAAAGCCCCTCGCGCTCGACCAGGTTCTCACCCGATGCCGCTACGTCGAGCAGCAGGTCGACGAGGTGATCTTCGAGCAGGTTGATCTCGTCGATATAGAGAAAGCCGCGGTGCGCCTTGGCGAGCAGCCCCGGCTCGAAGCGCTTCTCGCCCGAACGCAGCGCCCGCTCCAGATCGAGCGCGCCGATCACGCGGTCCTCGGTCGCGCCCAGCGGCAGGTCCACGAAGGGCACTGGCCGCTTCGCCGTCTTCTTCGATGTACAGGGATCTGGACAGGTCCCCGCATCGGGCGGCGCGCAGCCGAATCGGCAGCCTTCCACCGCGACAATCGGCGGCAGGATCGCGGCAAGTGCCCGCGCTGCCGTCGATTTCCCGGTTCCCCGGTCGCCGAAGACCATCACGCCTCCGATGGCAGGATCGACAGCGGCCAGCAGCAGGGCCTGCTTCATTTCGTCTTGCGCGACGATGGCGGAGAAGGGGAAACGGTTCATGGTGTCAAGCAATCTGGACTATGCGCCTTGTAAGGGCAAGCGCGCTGTGAAAGACTAGCGGCCTCAAGGGGAGTGCCAAGGCCATGCTCAACGAACACCGGCTGCGGCGCGAGATTGTCGGCGAGATGCATCTGCGGCGCTGGCCGCCGATCACGCCCCCCATGTCGATCGTCCAGATCCTGCGCGTGGGGCCCTCGGAAGGCCTGCCTCCTTTTCGCGGCGGCCCCGCCTTCGCCGCCGAACCCGGCCAGCGCCATATGCAGGGCATCCTTGCCGACGGCCTCCTGTTCACCTGGGAGCGCCACAGCGAGGCAACCACGCTCACCGTCTTCGCCAGCCCCGATGCGCCCTTGCTCCCCGAAGCTCGCGCCTGGGCCGAAAGCGCCCCCGGCGAAGTCCTGCGCGCCACACTCATCGATATCGAGTCTGACGCGGCCGCCGCGTCCGCGCGCATGGCGCAGTTCGAAGTCGATCCCGCCGAACTCGTCTGCTGCGATTTCGGCGGCGGCGCGCGCCTGTCTTCCGATTTCCGCATCAAGGACGAAGGCTACGGCCGCCTCGTCGTCGCCGCCGGACAGCTCGGCCCCGTCGACCTCGCCCGCGCGGTCCAGTCGCTGCAGGAACTCGGCAACTACCGCAACATGGCGCTCCTCGGCCTCCCGGTTGCCCGGGCCGTCTGGGGCAAGCTCGATGCCGCCGAGGAGGAACTGCGCGCCTTCGGTCGCAAGCTCGATTCGGACGAAGTGTCCGACAACGACCTCCTTGATTCGCTTTGCGCGATGAGCCTCGAACTCGGCACCATCGCCGCCGATACCCGCTACCGCCTCAGCGCCACCGCCGCCTACGCCCGCCTCGTCGACGAGCGCCTCGCCACGCTGAACCCCGTCGCCATCCCCGGTTTCGCCAGCCTCGCCGATTTCACCCAGCGCCGCTTCTACCCCGCCATCCGCACCTGCGAGACCGTGGTGCGCCGCCAGCAGGAGCTTGCCGAGCGCTCCGCCCAGCTCACCTCGCTGCTGCGCACCCGGATCGAGACCCGGATCGAGGACCAGAACGCCCAGCTCCTCAAATCATTGGAAAGCGCAACGCAGACCCAGCTGCGGCTCCAGCATCTCGTCGAAGGCTTCTCCACCGTCGCGATCACCTACTATGCCGTCTCGCTCCTCGCCTACCTCAGCGGCGGCCTTTCCCTCTTCGGCGTCCACGTCGAGCACGACCTGTTCGCCGCGCTCGTGATCGTCCCCGTCTTCATCATGCTCTACGTCTACCTGCGTCGCGAACGCCACCGCCTCGGCGCCGACTAGCAAAATTGCACCTCCGGACCCGCTTTACGGCGCGCCCAAGTCAGGCAATAGCCATCCCTGACAAGCGCTTGCGGGAGAGGGACATGAGCGGCGAAGAAACCTTTGCAGACCTGCGCGAAGGCGTGCGCAAACTCTGCGCGCGCTTCCCCGGCAGCTACTGGCAGGCGCTCGACCGCGACCGGAAATACCCCACCGAATTCGTGACGACCCTCGCGCAGGAAGGCTGGCTCTCGGTCCTGATCCCCGAGGCTTACGGCGGCTCCGGCCTTGGCCTTGCGGCGGCGACAGCGGTGCTCGAGGAAGTCCACCGCTCCGGCTGCAACGGCGGTGCCGCCCACGCGCAGATGTACACGATGGGCACGCTCCTGCGCCACGGCTCCGACGCGCAGAAGGAGCGCTACCTCCCCGCCATCGCGCGCGGCGACCTGCGCCTCCAGGCCTTCGGCGTCACCGAACCCACCAGCGGCACCGACACCACGCGCCTCAAGACGTTTGCCCGCCGCGATGGCGACCGCTACATCGTCAACGGCCAGAAGATCTGGATCAGCCGCGCCGAACACTCGGACCTCATGGTCCTCCTCGTGCGCACCACTCCTCGCGAGGAATGCGCCCGCCCCACCGAGGGCATGAGCGTCCTCCTCGTCGACTTGCGCGATGCGGTCGGCAACGGCCTCACCATCCGCCCCATCCGCACGATGCTCAACCACGCCACCACCGAGCTGTTCTTCGATGACCTCGCGGTCCCGGCCGAAAACCTCGTCGGCAAGGAAGGCGATGGCTTCCGCTACATCCTCTCCGGCATGAACGCCGAGCGCATCCTCATCGCCTCCGAATGCATCGGCGACGCGCGCTTCTTCATCGACCGCGCGGCCGCCTATGCCAAGGACCGCAGCGTCTTCGGCCGCCCCATCGGCCAGAACCAGGGCGTCCAGTTCCCCATTGCCCGCGCCTATATCCAGACCACCGCCGCCGCGCAGATGGTCGCCGATGCCGCCGCGAAGTTCGATGCGGGCGAAGGCGCCGGCACCGAAGCCAACATGGCCAAGCTCCTCGCCTCCGAAGCCTCGTGGTTCGCGGCGGACATGTGCGTCCAGACCCACGGCGGCTTCGGCTTCGCCGAGGAATACGACATCGAGCGCAAGTTCCGCGAAACCCGGCTCTACCAGGTCGCGCCGATCTCCTCGAACCTCATCCTCAGCCACGTCGCCACCCACGTGCTGGGCCTGCCCAAAAGCTTCTGAGACAAACCGTTGCACCACCGCCCACAAGGCGTAATCTCGCCTCGCGCGCGGTAAAACTAGCCCCGAGTCTGAAGGGCTTGGCCGCGCTGCCCTGCATGGAGAAGATGCGATGCCCAAGCTCCCCGCCGCCATCCTCACGCTGAGCGCCGCCGCGCTCGCCCTCGCACCCGTCGCCGCCGCTGCCGAGACGGTCGTCCTCACCGCCAACCTCTCCGGCGCCAACGAGCCCGCAGGCGGCGCCCCCGAAGGCAACGGCGCCTTCCGCGTCGAGATCAACACCGAAACCGGCGATTTCTGCTACACCCTCTACGGCGAGAAGATCGCCGCGCCGACCATGGCCCACGTCCACACCGGCGCCGCCGGCACCAACGGCGCCCCCGTCATCACCCTCGATGTCACCGGCAAAGGCAGCGACATGTGCATCGCCGTCGAACCCGACAAGCTGAAACCCATCGTCGCGGATCCGGCAGGCTTCTACATCAACATCCACACCGCAGATTTCCCCGCGGGTGCGGTGCGAGGCCAGCTGGCCAAGGGCTGATCTTCCCCGACACGGGAAAGGGGACCACTCGCTCATCCTGAGCTTGTCGAAGGACGGTGGTGCACGGGCACCCCGGCCGATGCATCCCTGTGGTCGGCCGACTGTCAACACGTGTCGGTCCCTCGAACCAAGCGACGTCATTCGCATTGGACTGCACGATCATCAGGGGTAGTATCCTGCCATGGCACTGCAACTCCCACTCAGGCTCAAGCTCCAGATCATGTGCGGCGATGAAGTCGCGATGGGGCCGGGCAAGGCGGACCTTCTGGACGCGATCGTCCAGCATCACTCGATCTCTGCCGCCGGACGGGCGATGGGCATGAGCTACCGCCGCACCTGGATGCTGGTCGATGCCATGAACCGCTGCTGGCAAGGTCCGCTTGTCGCCACCACCCCGGGAAACCAGAAGGCAGGCGCCCAACTCACCGAACTGGGCGAGGCGATCCTTGCGCAGTACCGGGCGCTGCAAAGCGAGGTTGAGCAAGTCATCTCGGAGCGGCTGGCGGCGCTTGTCGAAAAACTGCTGCTGCCTGCACCGCGCCCCGCCCGGCGTCGCACTACGACCGAGGCCGACGCACCTACCGCCGCAGCCTGAGCGTTACGCCAACGGTGCGCGGATCGCTCGGCGTGCCGAGGATCAGCCCTGAATTGCCGGCCTGGATGGTGAGGTTCTGGATATAGTTCGCGCCCAGCAGGTTGCGCGCGAAGACCGCGATTTCCCATCCCTTGCCCTGCGCGTCTTCCTGCCGATAACCCACACTCGCGTTGGTGAGGTTGTAGCCTTCGATCCAGGTGTATTGCGACAAGCTGGGATCACCGAAATACCCGCTGCGCCAGTTGCTGTCGGCATGGAGCACCAGCGACCCGCCGCCCACCGGCACCGCGTAGTCGCCGCTCAAGGTCCCCGACCAGCGTGGCAGGCCGGCGAGACGCTTGCCCGTAAGGTTGCAGGCGGCGGTCGCCGCCGTCTGGACTTCCAGCGGGCAGGGCCCTGCCGGATAGTCGGTATAGGTCCCCTCGCCATAGGCCAGCGCACCGGTCAGCGTCAGCGCCCCCAGCCGCAGCACTCCATCAGCCTCGAGACCCTTCACGCGCACTTCGGGAATGTTGGAGAGATAGCCGCGCAGCGCCACGGTCTGACTGGAATCGACCACAGTCGCCTGAAAATCGCGCACCGTTGTGTGATAGGCGGCAAGGTTCAGAGTCAGCCGCTTGTCCCATAATTCCGCCTTGATCCCGGCTTCCCAGGTCGTGTTGCGCTCGGGCCGGACCACCGCGGTGGAGAGCGTCGGCTGGTTGTTCGCATCGAGCGGCAGGCCGGACATGTTGATCCCGCCCGATTTGAACCCGCGCGAAAAGCTGCCGTAGAGCAGCACTGCGTCGACCGGCTTCCACGCGATGTTGGCGCGGCCCGAGAGACTCCCTTCCTTGTTGCTGGCCGAATAGCTCTGCGGCCGCAGCACGCCGAGGCGGGCGTTGATGAGCGCCGGTCGTGTCACCATTTTATGATATATAGATAATGGCATCTGGCATGCGGGCTTTGGCGCGCAGGAAAGGGAAGATCGGAGATCTGCTCTGCTGGTCGGCTGAGCCGCTCATGGAGCAGACTGGAACGGCGCTCAGCAAGTTCCGTCGGTCCGAGTAACGCGCACCGGATCCCCTCAGGACAGCGTTTTATAAATAACAGACGCGTCTGTTATTTATAAAACGCTGTCCTACAGTCGCTGATCTGCGGCATGGTCCTCTCATGTCGCATGATTCCCAACAATCCTGCCACTTTACGCCCCCTGCTGATCGCGGCGGAGGGACTTCGAGGGGGCTGACAGTTTTTGCTCTGGACTGTGTCAACCCTGTCAACCTTGCGCCTCGGCGGGCGGTCAACAGGCCGGGCGGGGCGGGGCGAATCGGGTGCCCCGAACGCAAATGAGGGCCGGCATTGCTGCCGGCCCCCACTGTCGCCGCTGCTGGCACTCTGGCATTCCAGCGCCTGAGCTCACCGCGTCCTTCCGCCGTTCCCTGCCCTTCGGTTCCCACCCTTCGGGGCGGTACTCCTCCAGTCCGCTCAGCATTCCGGTCCTTCCTGCAAGGCAGGCGCTTCCTTCTTGCTCAGCCTTCAGTCCTGCGGCGTCCGCAGTTCCTGACCACATGGGCCTGGCAGTCGCTGGTTCCCGTACCACAGTCCGCACGTTGCCGCGCTTCCTGTCGCTGCGAGCGTGTTTCCTTGTCCCGTCCTTCCGGCGACGCTCCCTCCGGTCCGGCCTTGCGACCTTGCCTTCGGACGTACTCCCTCGGGGGAGGCAAGGGCCCTTCCGCACTGGTCTGGCGTGCTGCCCCTCGCTCTGCTTCCGCCGGTCGGTGCCCCCGGTCTTCCGACCATCGGCCTTGCCGCTTCCGCTTCACGTCGGGACGCCATTCCGGCATCCGGAACCGGTCTTTCCGGCCTGCAATCGGCCCTTTCCAGAGCGCGCCTCAGCACGCTGGAACTGGTTTCAATGCATACGTTCCAGTCCGGCCCGATTGGTCAACTTCAGCTTGTTAATCAGTGCCTTGCGGCGCTTTTCTCAGGCTTCGTTTCCCTCTCGACAAGACAGATGCTGCGCTTCGGAGCTGAGTCGCACAAGCAGCAAAATGCAAAGTTATCCACAGGCAACCCAATGGCTGGTGGACAACTCCGCAAGCTGCGGAATCTGCTTTGTTTTAGTTTTGTGACGATTCGTGGCGGGTCAGTGCCCGCGCTGTGCCAGCAGCCGGAGGCGCAGGGCATTGAGCTTGATGAAGCCCGCCGCGTCTTTCTGGTCGTAGGCGCCGGCATCGTCCTCGAACGTCACGTGGCGTTCGGAGTAGAGGCTGTCCGGCGACTTGCGACCGACGACGCTGGCGTTGCCTTTGTAGAGCTTGAGGCGGACGGTACCGTTCACCCGCGCCTGGCTGTGGTCGATTGCGGCCTGCAACATCTCGCGCTCCGGGCTGAACCAGAAGCCGTTGTAGATGAGCTCGGCATATTTGGGCATGAGCTCGTCCTTGAGGTGCGCCGCGCCGCGGTCGAGCGTGATGCTTTCGATGCCGCGGTGGGCGCGGGCATAGATTTCGCCGCCCGGGGTCTCGTACATCCCGCGGCTCTTCATGCCGACGAAGCGGTTCTCGACGAGATCGAGCCGGCCGATGCCATGCTTGCGGCCAAGGTCATTGAGCGCGGCAAGCAGGGTGGCGGGCGACATGGCCTCGCCGTTGAGCGCGACGCCATCGCCCTTCTCGAAGTCGATGGTGATGTATTCGGGCGTGTCCGGCGCGTCCTCCGGATTGACCGTGCGGCTGTAGACGTAGTCCGGCGTCTCCTGCCACGGATCTTCCAGCACCTTGCCCTCGGACGACGTGTGGAGGAGGTTCGCGTCGGTCGAGAACGGGCTTTCGCCGCGCTTGTCCTTGGGCACCGGGATCTGGTGCGCCTCGGCCCAAGCGATGAGCGCGGTGCGGGAGGTCAAGTCCCATTCGCGCCACGGGGCGATGACCTTGATGCCCGGCTCCAGCGCGTAGGCCGACAGTTCGAAGCGGACCTGGTCGTTGCCCTTGCCGGTGGCGCCGTGGGCGACCGCATCGGCGCCGGTCTCGCGGGCGATCTCGATCAGGCGCTTGGAAATGAGCGGGCGGGCAATCGAGGTGCCGAGAAGGTAATCCCCTTCGTAACGGGCATTGGCGCGCATCATCGGGAAGACGAAATCGCGCACGAATTCCTCGCGCAAGTCGTCGATGTAGATGTGTTCGGGCTTCACGCCCATCAGTTCGGCCTTGGCGCGGGCCGGCGCGAGTTCCTCACCCTGGCCGAGATCGGCGGTGAAAGTCACCACTTCGCAGCCGTAGGTCACCTGCAGCCACTTGAGGATGACGCTGGTATCGAGGCCGCCGGAGTAGGCGAGGACGACGCGCTTGATATCGGACATGGCAGCCAGCTTCCCGTGGACAGGTAACGAATGGCGGGGCGGCTAGCAGGGCCGCGCGCGTGGTGCAACCGGTTGGGGGAAACCTTCAGCCTTTCCGCGCGGCGCGATAGGCCAGTTCGGTCTCGTTGATATAGTTCCGGGTCAGCGGCAGGGCATCGCGGTTGCGGACGATCTGGAGCTGGAAATTGACCAGATCGGCATGTTCGAACCCGGTGGCCGCACCCGCCAGATAGAACTGCCACATGCGGAAGAAGCGGCCGTCGTAGATGCGGGTGATCGTCTCTTCCTGCGCGGCGCAGCGCTTGTACCATTCGCGCAAGGTGAGGGCGTAGTGGCGGCGCAGGATCTCGCAATCGGTGAGCATGAGCTTGCACGGCTCGATCGCCCTGACCGTCTCGCTCAGCGAGGGGATGTAGCCGCCGGGGAAGATGTACTTGCGCGTGAAGTCGTCGGTGATGTTGGGCGGCCCGGCGCGGCCGATGGTGTGGAGCAGCGTGACGCCGTCGACCGCCATGAGATCGTGGCATTTGCGGAAGAAGGTTTCGTAGTTGGGCACGCCGACGTGCTCGAACATGCCGACCGAGACGATGCGGTCGAACGGGCCCTGCTGGTCGCGGTAGTCGGTGAGGCTGAAGGTGACCTTGTCCGCCACGCCCTCGCGCTCCGCCCAGGCCTTGGCATAGCCGATCTGCTCGACGCTGAGCGAGATGCCATGGACCCTAGCGCCGGTTGTCTTGTGGATGCTGAGCGCGAGGCCGCCCCAGCCGCAGCCGATATCGAGCACACGCATACCCGGCTTCAGGTTCAGCTTGGCCGCGATGTGATCCATCTTGGCGAGCTGGGCCTCCTCGAGCGTGGTGATACCTTCGTCCCAATAGGCGCAGGAGTATTGGCGCGCGGGATCGAGGAAGAGATCGTAGAGCCGGTCGTCGAGATCGTAGTGATGCGCCACGTTGCGCTTCGAGGAGCGGCGCTGGTTGATCTGGTCGAGCCGGCTCATCACTCGGACGCGGGCCTTGTCGAACAGATTGAGGTTGTCGAGATCGCCGCCCTTGTCCCACGGATTGTTGCGGCGGATGAAGCCGACGAAATCCATGATGTCGCCGCCTTCGATGGTGACGCGGCCATCCATGAAGCATTCCGCCATGCCGAGGCTGGGGTTGCGGGCGATGGCGCCGGGGACGCGGGCATCATGGAGCTTGAGACCGAGATCGGGCCAATCGGGCGCGGCGGTGCCATAGCGGCGTTGGCGGCCCGATGCTTCGGTCAGCGTCAGGGTGCCGTACTTCACCAGACGGCGCAGCGCAACATCGAGCAGGATCATGGACATCGGCGCGACCTCTTGGACCGGTTTCAAGTCTGCTTGCGGCCTATGACGCGCGAGCGCTGCGCGGGCAAGCCGCGCAGCGCATAAAAGCGATGCATCAACGGCAACGCGAGCCGCTGCGTTCGATCTCGCGGCCAAGGAGGGCACCGCCAGCGGCCCCCAGCAGGGTGCCCAGCGTGCGGTCGCCGCGGGTATCGATCGCGCGCCCGACAAGCGCGCCACCGACTGCGCCGATGACCAGGCCGGTCGTGCCGTTGCTGCGCTTGCAGTAGTAGCGGCCATCGCGCCCGCGCCAGATCTGATCCCGGCTGGAGAGAGGGCGCGGTTCGACATAGCGACCGTACTGATCATACTCGCCGCTTTGCGCACGGCGGCCATGAGCCGGAGCCCACGGCGGCGGATCGGCCAGCGCGGGAGCGGCGCCAAGCGTGGTGGCGGCAAGAACTGCAGCGGTGAGGAACCTGTTCATGGGTGACATCCTTTTCGGGTGTTCGTGGACGTGACGGGATCTGTTCGCTCGAACCTGCGGACATGATGCCCAACCAAAGATGAACGGGGCTGCAAAGGCGACAAAGCGAGGGCTTGGCGCGGTCAAGCGTTATGATGGTTCAAATCACTTTCCTACAAGTACCAAATAGGTTATTTTTGAACCTTCCCTGCCTGCCTGGAGAACATTCATGCCCAATCCGCCGGTCACTTTCCCAGCGATGTTTACACCTGCCAACGCCGTTGCCTTCACCAATGCCGATGGTACCGCGCAGACGGTAAGCGCCGATGCGCCGCTGCCGGTCGCTTTCTCCGGAAGTGCGGGTACGCAGGCCATCAGCGCAGTCAGCCTGCCGCTGCCGACCGGCGCGGCAACAGCGGCAAGTCAGGCGGCGACGAACGCCGCGCTGGGCACCCTCTCGGCGCAGCTTCCGGCGACGCTTGGCCAGAAGCCGATGGCGCAGAGCCTGCCGGTGGCGCTCGCCAGCGATAGTGCCACGCTCGGCGTGACGGTAGGCAACTTCCCTGCGGTGCAGGCGGTGACCGTGGCGAGCCTGCCTTTGCCGGCGGGCGCTGCGACTGCTACCAATCAGGCATCGACAAATACGGTGCTGACGGCCATTTCAGGCCAGCTCCCCGCCAGTCTCGGCCTCAAGCCGTCCGGCGCAAGCCTCTCTGTCGGACCGGCGAGCGATCTTGCCAACATCGAACCGGCGGCAACCCCGATCTCCGGAACCGCCATGCCCAGCGGCGGTTCGGGCATTACCGGCTGGCTTTCGGCAATCTATCGCTCCACCAGCGAGGGGGCGACGATTGCGGGCAGCGTCACATCGGCGGCGACCGTCGTTTCCGCCAGCAACAACGCCTATATGGGCGGCGCGTTCCAGGTGACCAACGCCGGCACGACGTGCACGATCACCTATGAGCAATCGAATGATGGCACCACCTGGGTGACCCTGCCGGTCATTTCGGCTGCTTTGCCCACGGCTGCACCGACCACCACGTCCACGGCGGCGGGCATTTACTCCTATGTCTCGTCGGCGGCTTTCGTGCGCGCTCGCGTGAGCACGTACACCAGCGGGACGGTGGCGGTTGTGCTGAGCCAGAAGCAGCAGGTCGCGCCGTCAAGCGGCGTCTCGCTGGCGGCGGGCGGTTCGGGTATCGGCAGCGTCAGCGTGAGCGGCACTGCGACGATCACAGGCAATGTCAATGTCGGCATCGGATTTACCGAAAGCCTCGCGGCACTCGCAGCCTCGGCGACGTTCACCGGGATTGGGCGCACGAACAGTTCGAACCAGTACGCCTACTACAACATTACGGCGTTTGCCGATCAGGCTGGCACGCTGTTCATCGATCAGTCGCTCGACAGCGGCGTGACATATCAGCCGGTCGCCAGCCAGGCCGTGGCGGCGGGCAGCGCCGCCAATGTTTCGGTGCGGCTGTGCGGCGCGGTGGGTACGGCGACACTGTACCGGCCGCGTTACGTCAACGGCGCCACGGCACAGTCGACCTTCCGCCTTTCCGGCAGCTTCTCGGCGAATTGATGCGCCTCAGCCGAGCGCGGCCTGCTTCTCTTCGAGGAGCCGGTCGAGCTCGGCGCGGGACTTGCGTTCGGCCGCGGTCTTGAGCTGCCCGCAGGCGGCATCGATATCGCGGCCGCGCGGGGTGCGCACCGGGGCCGAAATGCCGGCATCGAACACGATCTTGGCAAAGCTCCTGATGCGTTCCGGCGTCGAGCATTCGTAAGGCGCGCCGGGCCAGGGATTGAACGGGATGAGGTTCACCTTGGCGGGCAGGCCATACTGCTTGATCAGGCGGACGAGCTCGTGTGCGTCGCTGTCGCGGTCGTTCTTGTCCTTGAGCATCACATATTCGAAGGTGATGCGGCGGGCGTTGGAAGCGCCGGGGTAATCGGCGCAGGCCTGCAGCAGTTCCTCGATCCCGTACTTGCGGTTGATCGGCACGATCTCGTCGCGCACGTCCTTGGTGACGGCATGGAGCGAGACGGCGAGGTTGACGCCGATTTCCTCGCCGGCGCGGGCCATCATCGGCACAACACCACTGGTCGAGAGCGTGATGCGGCGCTTGGAGAGGGCGAGGCCATCGCCATCCATGACGACCTTGAGCGCATCGCGGACGTGGTCGAAATTGTAGAGCGGCTCGCCCATGCCCATCATCACGATGTTGGTCAGGAGGCGGCCGTCGGGGGTGTAGTCCGAGGCTTCGTCGTCATCCGCATCGTCGAAATCATCATCGGTTTCTGGCCCGGCCATCGATCCGCGCGGCCATTCGCCCAGAACGTCGCGCGCCAGCATGACCTGGCCGACGATCTCGCCCGGCGTGAGATTGCGGACGAGGCGCATCGTGCCGGTGTGGCAGAAGCGGCAGTTGAGCGTGCAGCCGACCTGGCTTGAGACGCAGAGCGTGCCGCGCGTGGCATCGGGGATGAACACCATCTCGAAATCGTGGTTGTCCGCCGTGCGCAGCAGCCATTTGCGGGTGCCATCGCTGGAGACTTGCGCCTCGACCACTTCGGGGCGGCCGATGACGAAGCGCTCGGCCAGCCACGGGCGCATGGTCTTGGCGATATCGGTCATCGCCTCGAAGTCGGTGACGCCGCGATGGTAGAGCCAGTGGAACACCTGCTTGGCGCGTAGCTTGGCGGCCTTCACATCGAGCCCTGCAGCCTCGAACACGGCAGTGATCTGCTTGCGGCTGAGGCCGATGAGGTCAACGCGTCCATCGGCGCGCGGGGTTACCTCGCGCGGGACGGGGACGGGATCGATCAGTCCCGGGATCGGCATCGGTTCTATCTGCATCGCGCGCATATAGGGCCAAGGGCGCGTTCGCGCAAACCAGCCCTTAGTTCTGGGCGCAGCCGAGCAAAGCGGCGTCCATCGCGGAAGCGGCGCCGGCAAGCGTGTAGGTATCGGTGAAACTGCGCCCCGAGCCGCGCGCGGTGACGCTCATGCTTGAAGCGGAACGCATCGCGGCAACGACGGCGGCATCCATGCGGCGATCTGCGGCCCATGCGTCGGCAGCGCCGGCGACAAGCTGGAAGCGCTGGCCGCCAACCGAGAGCGTGACTGTGCTGCCCGGCCCGATCCTGCGCGAGAGGCGAACGTGGATTTCCCCGCGCGCGGCCCGGCGGGGCCAGTTGCCGACGGTGAAGTAGGGCTGGAACTCGTTGACGCGGCCCTCCACCTTGTCGGCCATGGCGATGGCATAGCAGCGCGGCACGCCGGCATCGGCAAAGGCGCCCCAGCTGTTCCAGATGCCGAGGCTGTCGCGCGCCACCGCGGGCGTGGCGCAGAGCAGGGCGGCGGCGAGCAGTGCCCGTCTCATGGATCGACCAGATCGAGATAGGCGACGACATCATTGTCGGTCGCGATGAACAGGTCGGCCTGGATGCCTTCGGGCTGCTGCGCGGCGAGGGCGAGCGCTTCAGCGAGCGCGCCGTAGAGCAGCGTCTGCGCCGCGCCGCCTTCGGGGCCGTCGCTGAGGTGATAGAGGCGGACGCTGGCGCTGTCGTGCGTGGTGCGCATCAATCCCGGCCTTCCCGTTTCGCGCCATCCAGCAGGCGGGCGGTGCGCTCTGCCTCCGCCTTGCTTGCGGCGCGTTCGGCGCGGGTGCGGCCGTGGGCGGCCCGGTTGGCGGCGGCTTGAGCTTCCTTGCCCTTGCGCGCGGCGGCCTTGCGGGCGAGGCGGAGGTTGACGACTTCGCCCATCAGGCGTGCTCGCTGCCCCGCTCTGAGCCGAACAGGACGGTCTCGCGGCCATCCTGCACGAGCGCGATCGAGCCTTGCACCAGCGAGGGGGCGATGGGGGCGCCGAGATCGGGGTGGACCGGATAGCCTGCCATCATGCCGCGCAGCACGCGGCTGGAAATGCCGTGCATGACGACGACGTGATCGCCCGGCGCATCGCCCACTTCTGCCAGCCACTTGGTGAGGCGGGCAGCGATCATCGGGTAATCCTCGCCTTGCGGGGCGGGGCGCAGGAGATGGTCGGCGATGACGATGGGGCCGACTTCGGCCTCGACATCATCGTAGAGCCGCCCGCACCATGCGCCCATGTCGATCTCCTTCAGATGATTGGTGCGCTGCGCCGCGAACCAATCTAGCCCAAGGACATCGGCGATCATCGCCATGGTCTGCAACGCGCGGCCGGTTTCGGAGACGTGGAGAGTGACCTCTGGCCGGTCCCCGAGCACGCCGAGCAGCGCCGCGCCCATGGCGAGGGCCTGCTCGACACCGAGGCGGGTGAGGGGCGTGTGGATGTGGTTCGCCTGAAGGCGGCGGGCGGCGTTGTAGACCGTCTCGCCATGGCGCATGATGAAGAAGCGGGGGCTGGCCATGGCGCGCGTGATAGCGGGAAGGCGGGCGGAAGGCGAGGGGGGAGGGGCGGCGGGTCTGGGGCGGAGTGAGAGGCATGAGCAATGATGCTTATGCCTTCTTGCGGAGCGCAGCGGCTTGTCGCAATTTGTGGCGGTTGGGGTTTTTGGGGATTTAGTAAAGTGTCACCGTAATCCAGGGCTGGCGCTGGTGATCTGCAAGGCGGCGGTGCGTCCGGGGGAAGAAAAACCAGAGGCGCTCGCGGCCTGAGCGGCTGACACGCAAAGCTCTGTCCTTCGCCGGCGATATCTGCCACGCTTTGCCTACGCACTCCTTTCCGATCGGCGAACTCCCCATGATCTCCACTCCTCTTCTCGTCGCCGTCGGCGGAGCGATCGCGCTTGGCGTCGTGGGCGGGCTGATGACGCCCATCGGGCCTTGGTACGCGAACCTCAGGAAGCCCCGCCTGCAGCCGCCCAACTGGCTGTTCGGCCCGGCGTGGACGGTGATCCTCGGCCTTGCCGCGTGGTCTGCGGCGGGCGCGTGGGACGCGGCGGCGAGTGATGCGCAGCGCATGCAGGTGGTGATCCTGTTTGCCACCAACGCGCTGTTCCACCTCCTGTGGAGCCCGCTGTTCTTCAAGCTGCGGCGGCCGGACTGGGCGCTGATCGAGGTGGTGTTCCTGTGGGCCTCGCTGGTGGCGCTGGTCGTGGGCCTGTGGCCGATCTCGCCGTTCGCGGCGGGGCTGATCCTGCCTTATCTGGCCTGGGTGAGCTTTGCGGCATGGCTCAACTGGGCGATCGTGCGGCTGAACGCGCCGTTTGGCTGATTGCCCCTCCGACCCGCCTGCGGCGGGACACCTCCCCATTTGTGCTTCGCAAAAATGGGGAGGACCTCACGGAGCGGGATAGCTGATTGCAATGACTTCCCATTCCTTCTCGCCGCCGGGTAGAGAGACTTTGCGCAGGTCTCCCACTTTTGCGCCGCGCAGGGCGCGGGCGAGGGGGGCGCTCCAGCCGATGCGGCGGGCGGTGGCGTCCTGCTCGTCGTCGCCGACGAGGGTGAGGACCAGCCGCGCGTCGTCTTCGTCGGCGATTTCGACGGTGGCGCCGAAGAGGACGCGGGTCTTATCCGGCTGGCGGGCGGGATCGATGACGCGCGCGGCTTTCATGCGTTTGGCGAGGAAGTTCAGCTCGCGGTCGATCTCGCGCATGCGCTTGCGACCATAGAGGTAGTCGCCGTTCTCGCTGCGGTCGCCATTGCCGGCGGCCCAGCTGACGATCTCGACGATGGCGGGGCGTTCGGTGCCGAGCAAGTGGTCGTAGCGGGCGCGCAGGGCGGCCATGCCGGCGGGGGTGATCGGATTGCCATCAGGTTGCATTGTTAGGGGTTTAGCGGGGGATGCCGACGCTTGGAAGGTTGCCCTGCTGCGGGGGGGCGCCTAGGGCGGGGACATCATACTGCCGACGAGGAATTTATGGCCAAGACCATCGCGCTCACGCTGACCGAAGACGAACTCGAGATCCTGGTGGACGCGCTGGAAGCGGACCTTGAAGGCTATGCCGAGGCCATCGAGGAAGCCAAGGCCGACAACAACAAGGAAGACGTCGAGACGTTCAAGCTGGCGGCGCTGAATATCCAGAAGCTGCTGGCGCGGTTGCAGGACATGCTGCCGGATTGATTGGCGGCCCGGCCGTAACAGGCCCACCCCCGACCCCTCCCGCACGCGGGAGGGGAGTCAGCCCGGCGTGGGCTTGCCGAGGAAGTGGCTGAGCGGATTGGGGCCGGTGTAGCTGGCCTTGTCCGGATACATCGCTTCGTAGACCACCGCGTTTTCCATCACGCGCTGGACATAGTTGCGTGTCTCCGACAGCGGAATGCGCTCGATCCAGTCGATCCAGCCGGGCCCTCCTGCTCGGGGATCGCCATTGGCGCGCAGCCACTTGTTCACATTGCCGGCCCCGGCGTTGTAGGCGGCGACGGCGAGCGGATAGCTGCCGTTGTAGTAGGTCAGCAGGCGCTGGAAATAGGCGCCTCCGACTTGCAGGTTGTATCCGGCATCGTCGATGAGGGCGGACGTCGAATAGGACAGGCCGAGCTTGCCCGCCTGCTCGTTGGCCGTGGCGGGCATCAGCTGCATCAGGCCGCGCGCGCCGGCGTGGCTGACGGCGTTCTGCGAGAACTGGCTTTCCTGCCGGGCAATGGCGTGGATCATCGTCCAGGCATGTTCGTAGCCGGGCGGGACCGGGATCACCGGGAAGGCGATGTGCTGGAAATCGAGGTAGCCGCGCGCCGCCGCCGCCTGCCCGACGATCACGCCGAGATCGCGGCGGCCAAGCTCGCGCGCGAGCTGCGCGACGAGGACGTGCTGGCTCTTGGTCTGCTGCTGATCGCTGATCTCGCGGAAGAAGCGGACCGTCGTGCGCCAGTCCGCATCGCGCGCGGCTTCGCGCACGGCCTGCGTGAGGAGCGAGGCGTTGAAGGCGGCGCGTTCCTGCGGGGTGGGCTGGACATCTGCGTCGGCGGCGAAGCGCGGGACCGCGCGGCCGAGCCGTTCGAGCGCAAGCAGGCCGTAGAACTGGTCGCCATAAGCCGCGGCCATCTCGAAATAGCGCTGTGCATCATTGGCCTGACCGCCTTGCGCGGCGGCGAGACCGGCCCAGTAGAAGCCCTTGGAGCGCGTGCCGGGCGTGCGCGCGGCCGAGCCGTAGCGCCAGAACAGGGGTGCGGCATCGGCGCCGTTGTTCAATTGGCGCAGCGCCTGCTGGCCGCCGAGCCACATGAGCGAGGTGTAGTCGTCGCGCAGGTCGTAGGCGGCCTGGCTGACATCCTCGCCGCGCGCGAAGGCATCGTCGATCCCGGCGGCGATGCGATAGGCGGTGCGCGCGTCACCGACAGCGGCGGCGCCGCGCGCGTTGGCGAGCAGTTCGTCGACCCACTTCTCGCGGTTCAAGGGCGGGCGGGCGAGCAGCGGGCGATTGGCGATCAGCGCCTGCGCGGCGGCGCCAGTGCCCTGGCGGCGCAGCTGGCGCGCGCGGGACCAGATGAAGCCTGGGTCCGCATTCAGCACGTCGATACTCGTGCCCTCGGCGGCGGAGTAGGGATCGAGGCCGATCAAGGTTGCCTGCCGCGCGGCGAAGAGGCCGCGCCGGGCAGCGCTGACCCGTGCGGTCTGGCGGGCGGCGGGGGAGGGATTGCCGGCCCAGAGTAGCGCGTCCATCCGCGCGTCTTCGTCATCGGGCGTGAAGGTGGCGCCCCAACCGGCGAGAATGGCCGCTTCCGCCGCTTCGCTCATTGCGCCGCCGCGCCATGCCGCGCGCGCCATCGCATCGGCTTCGGGGCGGCCGAGTGCCTTGAGGGCGAGGGCATATTGCGCGCGGGCCGGGTTGGTCAGCGGCGGTACGCGGTCGAAGAAGGCGACCACGCTGCCGGCATCGGCGCTCTGCCGATCGAGTGCGGCCTCGGCGGCGCGGCGCAGCTTCTCCTCTTCGGGAAAACCGCGGTAGCTGAGGATGAAGCTGGAATAGTCGGTGAAGTTGTAGACGTTGGAGGCGGCGAGCATCTGCCAGCGGCTGACGGCTTGCGCCAGCGGGCCTTGTCCTTGCGCGATCAGGCGGGCGCGCGCGGCATCCCACGCGGTGGCGCCGGTATCCACATCGTTGGCGTGGCAGGCAGCCGAAGCGGCTAGCATGGGGATCAACGAACTGCCCAGCAGCAGCTTTCGCAGCTTCACACTCATCTCCATGCTGGACATTCCGGCTTTCGTCTTCCTATCAGGCGCGTGTTACGGCGTCGAAGCGAAGCGCCGCTCAGACGCCTTGTGGCGCAGATCGAAGGGTAAAGTCCATGTTTTCCGGCTCCATTCCGGCTTTGGTGACGCCTTTTCGCGGCGGGGTGTTCGACGAGAAAGCGTTCCGCAAGCTGGTCGACTGGCAGATCGAGAACGGCTCTTCGGCGCTGGTTCCCTGCGGCACGACGGGCGAAGCCTCTACACTGTCGAACGCCGAACATCACCGCGTGATCGAGGTCTGCGTGGAGCAGGCAGCGGGGCGGGTTCCGGTCATTGCCGGCTGCGGTAGCAATGACACGATGAACGCGCACCTGCACATGACCTTCAGCCGCAAGAGCGGCGCCAAGGCTGCGCTCTGCGTTGCGCCCTACTATAACCGGCCGAGCCAGGCGGGCCTCCTCGCACATTTCGGCTACCTTGCCGAAAACAACGATCTGCCGATCATTCTTTACAACGTGCCGGGCCGCACCGTCACCGACATCCTGCCTGAGACGGTGTGCGAACTCGCGCGCCGATATCCGGACAAGATCGTCGGCATCAAGGACGCGAGCGGTGACCTCAGCCGCGTCACCGATCACCGCATGGGCATCGGCAAGCATTTCTGCCAGCTTTCAGGCGATGACGAACTCGCGCTCCCCGCCAATGCGGCGGGCGCGGTGGGCTGTATATCGGTGACGGCGAACGTCGCCCCACGCCTCTGCGCCGATTTCCAGGCGGCCTGCGCGGCGGGTGACTACGAAAAGGCGCGCGAGATCAATGACCTGCTCTATCCGCTGCACTATGCGATGTTCGACGACGCCTCACCCGGCCCGGTCAAGTACGCGCTGAGCCGGGTGCATGACTACATCACCGACGAGCTGCGCCTGCCGCTGGTGCCTTGCAGCGACAAGGCCCGTGCCGAAGTGGACGCGGCCTTGAAGCATGCGGGGCTGATCTAGGGCAGTCAAAACCACTCCGCTCATGCTGAGCTTGTCGAAGCATCGTGCAAAGTGCTTGCGCCAGCACCCTTCGACAGGCTCAGGGTGAGCGGAGGTGGGGAATTGAGTATGGGTCTGTTGGGTTGACCCCCACCCTCACATGTGCCGGTAGATCGCGCGTTCGTGGCTGAAGGCCTTGAAGCCGAAGTAGCCGTGATAGCTGCCGGTGCCGCTGGCGTTCACGCCGCCGAAGGGCAGATGGTTTTCGAGGTAGTGCGAGAACACGCCGTTGATTGTCATGCCGCCCGATGAGGTGCGGCTGATCACCTTTTCGATATTCGCCTCGTCGTCGCCATAGACATAGAGTGCGAGCGGCTTGTCGCGTTCGGTGATGTAGTCGATCGCCTGATCGATCGTTTCGTAGTTCATCACCGGGAGGACGGGGGCGAAGATTTCCTCCTGCAGGATCTTCATCTGCGGGGTGACGCCGGTCAGCAGCGTGGGGTGGATGGTGAGGTCGCTCTCGTCCATCATGCCGCCGACGGCGACGGTCGCGCCCTGCGCGACAGCATCGTCGAACAGCGCCTTTACGCGGTTGAAGTTCGCCTGGTTGACGATCTGGGCGATGCTTTCCTTCCGGATCGCGCCGGTCTCGTCGAAGAGGTTCTTGGTGACATTGGCCTTGAAGCCCTCCACCAGCCTTGCCTGCTGCTCCTCGCGCACGAAGACGTAGTCCGGGCTGATGCAGGCCTGCCCGCCGTTGAACTGCTTGGCCGATGCAAGCTGCGCGGCGACCTTGTCGATATCTGCGCCGGAATCGAGGATGACCGGGGATTTGCCGCCAAGTTCGAGCGTGACGCTGGCGAGGTGCTTCGCGGCGGCGGCCATGACGATCTTGCCGACGCGGGTGCTGCCGGTGAAGAAGATGTGGTTGAACGGCAGCTCGAGCAGTGCGGAGGCTACGCTGACATCACCCTCGACCAGCGCGACTTCGCTCTCATCGAAGGCCTGCGCGATGATGCTGGCGGCAACCTTGGCGGTGGCGGGGCAGAGGTCCGTCAGCTTCACGATGGCGGTGTTGCCCGCCGCGACGGCAGCAGCGAGCGGTCCGAGCGCGAGGCCGAGCGGAAAGTTCCACGGGCCGAGGATCAGGCAGACCCCGCGCGCTTCGTAGCGGATCTGCGCGCGGTCGGCGGGATTGAGCGAGGGGGTGACCTCGGTCGGCGCCATCCAGGCATCGAGATTGTCGATATTGCGCTGGATATTGGCGGTGACGTTCATCACCTCGGTGACGCGAATCTCGCCCTCGGGCTTGCGCGTATCTTCGAGCACGGCGGCGACGATGGCGTCTGCATGTGCCTCGACCGCAGCCTTCAGCCCAGCGAGCTTGGCCTTGCGCACGTCGGCGCTGGAGGCCTTCACGTTCCACTGGTTCGCCTGCTGGAGGGCGAAAATGCGGGCGAGTTCGGAAGCTGTGGGGTTGGTCATGGGTAGGTCTTGCCTCAATTGACGGGGCCGGGTCTGGCTTGCGCAGTGGTGTAGCCAAGCCCGGCCGTCAATGTAAGGTGACCTAACGGATCATGGAGTGCAACGGCGCGAAGTTCACGCCATCGACCACCCGTGGCTCGCGATCAGCGATTGGCCCGTCAGCGCATTGCTGGGGAACGCCGCGAAGAACAGCGCAAGCTGCGCGATGTCTTCCACGGTGGTGAACTCGCCGTCGACGGTCTGGCCGAGCATGACCTTCTTGACGACTTCGTCCTCGCTGATGCCCAGTTCCTTGGCCTGTTCGGGGATCTGCTTGTCCACCAAGGGCGTGCGGACGAAGCCGGGGCAGATCACGTTGGTGCGCACGCCGTGGGGGCCGCCTTCCTTGGCGACCGTGCGGCACAGGCCGAGGAGGCCGTGCTTGGCGGTGACATAGGCGCTCTTGAGGGGGCTCGCTTCCTTGGAGTGGACCGAGCCCATGTAGAGGATCGCGCCCGATTTCTGCGCGTACATGTGCGGGATCACTGCCTTGGTGGTGAGGAAGGCGCCATCGAGGTGGATGGCGAGCATTGTCTTCCAGTCGGCGAAGGCGAAGTCCTGGATCGGGTTGACGATCTGGATGCCGGCGTTGGAGACGAGGATGTCGACGGTGCCCCACGCGGCGACCACGGCGGCGACGCCCGCGTTCACCTGATCCTCGTCCGTCACGTTCATGGCGACGGCCATCGCCGCGCCGGGATGGTCGGCATTGATACCGGCAGCGGCAGCTTCGGCGGCTTCGAGCTTCAGGTCCGCAATGGCGACCTTTGCCCCGGCCTCGGCATAGCGCCTGGCGATGGCGAGGCCGATGCCGCTGGCGGCGCCGGTGACAATGGCGATCTTGTTGCTGAGGTCCATGGGAATGCTCCTGTTAGGCGAGATCGAGGGTGACGATGCCGCAATCGTGGATCTGGCGGTTCTTCCAGCGCGGGCTGGCGAGCGAGCGTTCGACATCAGCGCGGCCCGAGGCCCAGTGGCCTTCAACCGTGCCGCGCGAGAATTCGTAGTCCTTGCTGTGCGATTCGTAGCTTTCGCTGCGATTGATCAGGTGGAGGATCGTCACCGGCCAATCGCAGGCGTGGCTGGTCAGTTCCATCAGATCAGGATCGCAGCGCAGCTCCTCCGGCAGGCGCGCGGCGAGTCGGGCGGCGGCCGAAGTCATGGCCTCGAGCCGCATCTGCAGATCGGTGTTGAGACGGGTGCGGCTGGAGAAGCGGATGTCCTTCTCGCGCTGCATCGCCTCGGACAGCGAACGCGGCATCATTCCCCGCGCGCTGAACAGATCGACCTGGAAGACGAGCAGCGGCGAAGTGCCGGCGCGCGTATCGAGCACATATTGCAGCGGGGTGTTGGAGACGATTCCGCCGTCCCAGTAGGGCTCGCCGTCGATCATCACGGCGGGGAACCCCGGCGGCAGCGCGCCGCTCGCCATGATGTGTTCGGGGCCGATCAGGCGCTCGCGGTTGTCGAAATAGGTGAAGTTGCCGGTGAGCACGTTCACTGCGCCGACGCTGAAGCGCATCGGGCCGTTGTTGAGCAGATCGAAGTCGACCAGTTCGAGCAGGGTCTCGCGCAATGGGGTGGTGTCGTAGAGGCTCGTGGACTCGGCCGAGCCGGGCAGGGCGAACCAGGTCGGCATCAGGCGCGGTGTGAAGAAACCCGGAATGCCGGACATCGCGACCATTCCGGCTGCGGCTTCGTTGAAGAGGCGGCGGCCCCAGCCATTGTCGAAGGGGGAGGTGAACGGAACGCTCGACGAGGCGCGTTCCCAGAAAGCGCGCAGAGCCCGGAGGCGATGCACCGGCGGGTTGCCGGCGATCAGCGCGGCATTGATCGCGCCGATCGAGATGCCTGCGACCCATGACGGCTCATGCCCCGCGGCCGCAAGCGCTTCGAACACGCCGGCCTGATAGGCGCCCAGCGCGCCGCCGCCCTGTAACACGAGAACGGCTGCTTCTGCGGGGGCGGGAGCGGGTGCGGGCGTTGTCTTGCTGGCCATCTTGCGCCGAATCCTTGCGTTGCGCCTGCCCGGCGCGCGGCCCTCCACGCGCCTTTTGTGCGCTGCAGCGCGGGCTTGGCAAGTGCTGTTCGTGCCGGATCGGCAAAAGGTTATGCCGGGCGCTCCCTTTTCTTTCCGTCTGCAGCGGCCTACATGGCCATGACCATGGCCCGTCCCACTCCGCCTGCCTTCGACAAGAAGAAGATCGTCGCCGAAAACCGCCGCGCGCGCTTCGAGTATTTCATCGAGGACGTCTACGAGGCGGGCATCGCGCTGACCGGCACCGAGGTGAAGTCGCTGCGCTTCGGCGAGGGCTCGATTGCCGAGAGCTATGCCGAAGTGAAGGACGGCGAGGTCTGGCTGGTCAATTCCAACGTGCCCGAATTCAGCCACGGCAACCGTTACAACCACGAGCCCAAGCGCCCGCGCAAGCTGCTGCTGAAGGAACGCGAGATTGCCCGCTTCCACGGGGCGGTCGAGCGCAAGGGCATGACGCTGGTGCCGCTTTCGGTCTATTTCAACGGGCGCGGCCGGGCGAAAGTCGAACTCGCGCTCGCCAAGGGCAAGAACAACGCCGACAAGCGCATGGCGATCAAGGACCGCGACTGGCAGCGTGACAAAGCGCGCATCATGCGCGAGCATGGCTGATGGAGGATAGCGGTTCGGGCATGAAGCAGGGCATTTCCAGCAAAGTGCAGCGGCTGATCCCGACGCGCGAGACGCTGGTGAAGAGCCGCTTCGTCCGTCCGCTGGCGGCCCGGCCCGAACTGTGGCGCTACAATCGCCGCTCGGTGCCGCGCGGGATCGCGGTTGGGCTGTTCGTCGGCATATTTGCAATGATTCCGGGGGTGCAGATCGTCGGTGCGGCGCTGATGTGCGTGCCGTTTCGCGGCAATGTACCGCTGGCCGCTGCGGCAACCTTGCTCTCGAACCCGGCGACGACCCCGATGATCTTGCTCGCCGCGCTGTGGGTGGGCAGCTTTCTTGGCCTCAACGCGGATCTCGCGACGTTCCAGTTGCTGATTGACCGCGGGGCAGGACTGGGTGAGTGGGCCAACTGGCTGGTCTCCTCCGCCGCACCCGCGATGGTGCTGGGGCTTCTGGTCATTTCCGTGGTCTCGGCCGTGATCGGCTATTTTGCTTCGATCGTGATCTGGCGCTGGTGGACCGGGCGCCGCCGCCGCTTGCGGGTGAGCCGGAGTCTCGCCGGAGCAAAGCGGGCATGAGTGTGAGTACACTGACGTCGGACGCCGCGCCCGCCAGCCCATCCCGCTGGCGCGAGCAGCTGACGGTGGCTGTTGCCTTGGTGGCGAGCGCGTTGCTGCTGTGGCTGGCTTCGGGCCAGGTCGTGACTGCGCTGGCCTATGCGCTCGGGGTGGGCTGCCTCGCCATTGCGCTGGCCTTTGCAGTGCGCCCACGCGAGGCGGCAGAGGTGGCCGACTTTGCGCCGCCGGACTGGTCCGTCACCCATGCCGCCATCGAGCGGGGCGAGGAAGCGACTGCCATCATCGACCGCGCCGGGCGGCTGACCTGTGCCAACGCCCGGTTTGCCGCATGCTTCGGGATCGGCTCGGCGCCGCCGCGGCTGGGGCTGGATGGCGTTGACAACGAGGCGCTGGAGGGGGCCGCGCGTGCTGCCTGGCGCGATGGCCGGGCCGAGTATGAACCGATTGCCGCCGGTGGACGCGAATGGCGTCTGGAGATCGAGCGGGCAGGGCGCGGGCAGGACTTCCTGATCTGGCGCTTTGCGCCGGTGGTGCGCCGCGATCCGCTGCAGGAGGTCATCGGCCATGTGCGCGGCAAAGTCGGGCAGGCGCTTGGGCGGGAGGGCATCCAGATTGCCGCCGTCGCGCCGGACGGACTGATCCATGCAGCCAACGCCCTCTTTGCCGCGCGCGCCGTGGGCGAAGCGGACGCCGACGTCGCTGACACTGATTTCGTCGGCTATTTCAGCGCCGACGAGCAGGAGCGCATTTTTTACGCGCGCGAAGGCAATCGCGGTGCTTCGGTGCGCATGCTTCATGTGCCGATTGCCGATCCCGAGGCTGTGGCGCTCGGCTCGGCCGCAGCAGACCCGGCGCAGACCGCCTCGCTGTTCCTGCTCATCGACAACCAGGGCGGCGTGGGCGACACCCGCACCGGTATCCCGCAGATCGAGGCGCTGCTGGCGCGCCTGCCGCTTGGCCTTGCCATGACCGACCGCGACGGGCGGTTCCTCTTCGCGAACAAGGCCTTCCTGCGCGCTGCCGGACATGACGACAGCAGCCCGCCGCCGTACCCCTCCGACCTCGTGATCCGCGAGGATAAGGGCGCGCTTGCCGATGCCGTTCGGCGCTTTGCCCAAGGCAGCGGCGGGGCAGGCGACGTCGCGGTGCGGCTGCGCTCGGCGCCCGAGGACCCCGTCTCGCTCAGCCTTGCCGGGGTGCGCGGGCTGGGCGAGGGGGCGGTGATCCTCAGCCTCAAGGATTCGTCCGAAGAAACCCGCCTCAAGCGCGAGATCGCGCAGGCGACCAAGATGCAGGCGGTGGGCCAGCTGGCGGGCGGCGTCGCGCACGATTTCAACAACGTGCTGACCGCGATCATCGGCTACTGCGACCTCATGCTGATGCGCCATACGCCGGGTGACAGTGACTACGACGACATCCAGCAGATCCGCGCCAATTCCAACCGCGCGGCCAGCCTGACGCGACAATTGCTCGCCTTCTCGCGCCAGCAGACCCTGCGTCCCGAAGTGCTGCAGCTGCCCGATGTCGTGGCCGAAATCTCCACCCTGCTGAAGCGCCTGCTGGGCGAAAAGATCTTGCTCGAGGTGACTCACGACCGCGGCCTCGGCCTTGTCCGCGCGGACCCGGTGCAGCTCGAGCAGGTGCTGCTCAATCTCGCCGTCAATGCACGCGATGCCATGACCGGCAATGGCGGTTCGGGCGGCATTCCGGCGACCAAGGGCGGCGGCGTGCTGCGGCTCAAGACCAGGCGGATCACCGCCGCCGACGTGCGCGCGATGAAGAGCGAGATCCTCCCCATCGGCGACTACACGGCGCTGATCGTGGAGGATACCGGGCACGGCATTCCTCCGGCGCAGATCGGCAAGATCTTCGAGCCGTTCTTCACCACCAAGGAGAAGGGCAAGGGCACCGGACTTGGCCTCTCGACCGTCTACGGCATCGTCAAGCAATCGGGCGGGTTCATCTTTGCCGAAAGCGAAGTGGGCAAGGGCACGCGGTTCTCGATCTACTTTCCCGTCCACGTTCCCGATGCTGCAGATGCCGAAGAAGCGGCGCAGGCGGCGAGCGCGGCCAGGCTGCCCCCCAAGCGCAAGCAGTGGTCGGGCGGCGGGCGCGTGCTGCTGGTCGAGGACGAGGACACGGTTCGCGCAGTCGCCGAGCGCGCGCTGGTGCGGCAGGGCTATGAAGTCACCACCGCCAGCGACGGCGAGGACGGGTTGGAAGCGCTTGGAAAGGCCATCTCGGCCGGCGAGGAGTTCGACCTTGTCGTCTCGGATGTCGTCATGCCCAGCATGGACGGCCCGGCCATGGCGCGCGAGATTCGCAACCTGCGGCCGGAACTGCCGGTGCTGTTCATGTCGGGCTATGCCGAGGAACAGCTGCGCCGGGAGATCGACATTCCGAACATGTACTTCCTCGCCAAGCCCTTCAGCGTCGCGCAGATCTGCACGGCGGTGGAAGACGTCCTGAAGGCGCGTTGAGCCGGGTCAGGGTGCGGCGTCGAACCGCGGAATCGGCTTGTCCTTCCACGCTTTCGCCACCGCAGCCAGATTGTTGGCATGGGCATCGCGGTAGGACCACCAGAGGCTGACATCCCCGCGCTTTACGGCTGCGCTGACGAAGTTTTCGAGCGGCTGCTTCTGGAAATCCGCGTCGTGCGAATGTTCAACCAGCGACCGGATATAGTCGCGGGTCGCGTCGATCAGGCCAAGACCGTAGCCGCCCTGCGCGATCACCGCCGGATTGCCATGATTTGGGAGGATCCTGGTGAAACCCCAGCCGCGCATTGCACCCAGAGCGCGGTATTGTTGCGGTACCGTCGCGGGCTCGTCGACAAAGGTTGCGGTGTCTTCCACGGTATCGCCCGCGAGCAGGAGCTTGTCGTCCGGCAGCTCGATCACGAGGCCATCGGCGGAGTGGATGGCAACAGGATGCAGCCGCGTTTTTACCGCGCCGATCATCAGCGTCACCTCGCTGTCCGGCGCAATCCCGACATCGGGCAGGATCAACGGGCGGATCGCGGGAGGGCCTTCTTCGGTCCCGGCCTCGATGGCGGTGCGCTTGGCGGTGAGCTTCACCCGGGTCGCTTCGGTCGCGATGCGCATGCTGTCGGCATAGACGGTGTTGCCGCCGATGTGATCGAGGTGCCAGTGGCTGGTGGCAAGGATGAAGCGCTTGACGCCCGCCTTGGTCAGCCAGTCGCGCACCCACTGCGCGGAGGCGGTATCGGTGAATGTATCGTAGACCAGCGCGATATCGCCGTCATGGATCACATAAGTCGCGACGCCGACGTTGATCGCTCCATAGTCCGGCCAGCGATAGGGTCCCGGCAGAACCGAGGCCTGGTCCGGGCGGCCTTGGTAAAAGGCAGTGAGGTGATCGTTGATCGCGATGGCGCGGACGGCGTGTGCTGCATCCTGCGCGGCAGCGGGGGTAGCAAGCGCAAGGCTTGATGCGGCGAATGCGAAAGATGCCATGGGTTTCATCAAAGGTTTTCCGCCTGCGCTGGTGCTATAGTCATTGTGCGATGCAGCGAAACCTAGTGGTGGGCAAAGCCCTGTCAATCGTGCCTGGCAGTTTACCATCAATGTGTTCGTTTGTTGTCATGTGTCCATGGTAATTCCAAGTCGGCGCGATTCGAAAAAGATTGGTAAATCATGCGTTTATCATCCGTTTTGGCCCTGTTTTATGCAGGGTGTGCCGCCGTGTCTGTTGTGCCGGTTGCAGCCGCTGAAGTGCCCAAGCGCATCTACATCGCGCCCGACGATCACACCGACTACATGTGGTCGGCGAGCGCCGAAGCTTATGCGGACTACTTCCCCCGCGCGCTTGACGCTTATCTCGATCAAATCGACGCGACCGAGACGCTTCCGGCGGACCAGCAGGCCCGCTGGAACACCGACGGCTCGCTGTGGATGTGGGAGTACGAGCGCCAGCGCACCCCGGCGCAAATGCAGCGACTGATGAACCGTGTGCGCGACGGGCATATCTCGATGCCGCTCAACACGCTGGTCGAAGTGCGCGGTTCCATGCCGCTCGAGGCGCAGCTGCGCGACATGTACTACGCCGGCCGCCTGGAGCGCCGGTTCGGTGTGCGCTTCACCCTTGGCATCGCGATGGAGAACCAGACCCAGCCGCTTGGTCTGGGCTCTGTCTTTGCCGGTGCCGGTGCGCGCTACAGCTGGAAGGGGGTCTGCGCCTGCGCGACGCAAGTGACCGCCTCGGGCGAGCGGCTCAACCCCGCCTATTGGTGGACCGGCCCCGATGGTTCACGCCTGCTGACGAAGTGGATGTCGCTGGAACACCGGCTACCATCCGCCGTCGACGGAAACGGCAACCAGGGCCCGGGCGGTTATGCCGAGGCCCGCTATCCGCGCGAAGTGGTGCCGTTTGTGACCAGCGATGCCACGTTCCGCAGCCATTGGCCCTATGACGTCATTGGGTTGATCGGGCAGGGCTGGGACGATGCCGAACTGATCATACCGCTGAGCGACCGGGTCAACAGCTTCCCGGCCGTTGCGCAGGATCTTTCGGACGCCGGCCGCCGCGTGATCGTCTCGAACACCGAGGACTTTTTCCGCGATTTCGAGAGAACCTACGGCACCTCGCTGCCCTCCGAGCAGGTCAGCTATGGCAATGAATGGGAACTGGCACTCGCCTCGATCGCCGAGAAATCGGCGCGCGTGCGGCGAGCGGTCGAAAAACTGCGCAGCGCCGAGGCTCTGGCCACCATCGTCGCGTTGCAGGATCCCGCTTTCCTCAATGGGCGAGAGTCGGACCGCGACGCCGCGTGGCGTGCGGTGGGGCTGTTTTTCGAGCACGATATCGTCGGCGGCGGGGTGATCGGCGATGGCGCGCGGGTTGTCTTCCAGGAAGCGCAAGTCGCCACGATCGAACGCTATGTCGATAGGCTGCTTGCCGATGCACGCGCGCGGATGAGCCAGCTTGTGCCGACAGTCACCGTGGGCAAGCGCTTCTTCGTGTTCAATGCGCTGGGCTATTCGCGCACCGCGCCGGCCGAAGTGCCCTATCCCGGCACCGGGCCATTCAGTGTCGTGGTGGCGGGGACGACCACGCCCTTGCCGGCAGAAGCGATCGGCTCGGGCTCGGAGCGGCGCATCCGTTTCCTCGCCACCTCGGTGCCGTCGATCGGTTATCGGCTCTACGACATCCGCGATGTGGCGCCCGCGTCGGCGCTCGCGGATACCGCGCGCTTCGAAGGCGGCGTGCTGATCACCTCGCGCTACCGGATCGTCATGGACGGGCGCGGCGCGATCCAGTCGCTGATCGAACCGGGCCGCAGCGGGCGCGAATGGGTGCGTGCCGATGGCGGCCGGGCGCTCAACGATCTGGGCGAGGGGACGGGGACGGTCGTGCTCGAATCGAACGGTCCGGTCTCTGCCACGCTGCGCGCCGATATCGATGGCCCACAGCCGCGTACCGTGCGCCTGACAGTCTATGCCGGCTCGGGCCAGATCGATCTCGAGAACCGGATTTCCGCCGGATTCGACGATCTCAAGACCTACAGTTTCCCTTTCGCAATCGACAAGCCGCTGGTGCGGCACGAGGAAGTGGGCGCGGTGATCCCGGCGCGGCAGGCTGCCTCGGGCGGGATCAGCACGCGCACGCAGAATTCGCTCTACGAGTGGCTCACGCTGGGCCACTTTGCCGACATGACATCGGGCAACGGGCGGGACGGCGTGACTCTTTCCAACAGCGACGCCTATTTCATGCGACTCGGTAGGTCCGATCCGCACCGGCTCGATATCACCACGCCGCGCATCGATGTACTGGCCGGCGGGCGGATCAATGGGCTCGGCCTGCCGGGGCAGGGCGGCGATACGCAGTTCCTCCACCGCTTCTCGTTGCTGCCGCACGCGGCCTACAATCAGAATACAGCGATGCGTTTTGCGCTGGAGGCGCAGAATCCGCTGGTGACGGGGCCGGCGACCGGTCCGGTCAAGGGCGCGCTGCTCGCATCGAAGGCGTGGAGCCTGTTTTCGCCAAGCTCCTCGCAGGCGCTGGTCTGGGCGGTGAAGCCCGCCGAGGAAGGAATCGGTGCGGGGGTGATCGTGCGGATGTGGAACCAGAACCGGCTGCCGGTGACGGCCGGGCTGCGCCTGCAGCAGCGCTACACCGCCGCCACGATCCAGCGCACGACCAGCATCGAGACCGATGTCGCGGCAGATGATCCGGTGGCGGTGCCCGATCCGACCGCGCTGCGCGGCAACCAGATCGGGACGTTCCGAATCAAGATTCCCTGACAATTCTCTGGGTAACTTTTTGCACCATTCCTGAAGGAACTTCCGCATGGGCAGGGTGGAACCCTTGGTCCATGTGGAAATTCCTGTGGAATATCCGTAGTATGCGGCAGCGTTCAGACAATCGGGACCGTCTTTGTGTTCCCCCCTTGTTCCAATAGAACAAAGTGGGTACAAGGCTGGTGTTGACGGTTCATGTCAGCCATCTCTAGCAAGGGGAAGCAAGCCATGGCGGCGCAGTTGAAGCTTATCCAGGAAGGCAAAGACAAGGACATGGATCGTCAGAAAGCGCTCGATGCAGCGCTCGCACAGATCGACAAGGCGTTCGGCAAGGGTTCGGCCATGCGGCTGGGCTCGAAGGAGACCATGCAGGTCGAGGCGATCTCGACCGGTTCGCTCGGGCTCGACATCGCGCTCGGCGTCGGCGGCTTGCCGCGCGGCCGCGTTATCGAGGTCTACGGGCCGGAAAGCTCGGGCAAGACCACGTTGGCGCTCCACGTGATCGCCGAGGCGCAGAAGACCGGTGGGACCGCCGCGTTCGTCGATGCGGAACACGCGCTCGATCCGGTCTATGCCAAGAAGCTCGGCGTCAACATCGATGAGCTGATTGTTTCGCAGCCTGATACCGGCGAGCAGGCGCTCGAGATCGTCGACACGCTGGTGCGTTCGAATGCGATCGACGTGCTTGTGGTCGACTCGGTCGCGGCGCTTGTTCCCCGCGCTGAGATCGAGGGCGAGATGGGCGACAGCCACGTCGGCCTCCAGGCGCGCCTGATGTCGCAGTCGCTGCGCAAGCTGACCGGTTCGATCAGCCGTTCGCGCTGCATGGTGATCTTCATCAACCAGCTGCGCATGAAGATCGGCGTGATGTACGGCAACCCTGAGACGACGACGGGCGGCAACGCGCTCAAGTTCTATGCCTCGGTCCGCCTCGACATCCGCCGCACCGGCCAGATCAAGGACCGCGACGATATCGTCGGCAACGCCACCCGCGTGAAGGTCGTCAAGAACAAGGTCGCGCCGCCGTTCAAGCAGGTCGAGTTCGACATCATGTACGGCGAGGGTATCTCGAAGATCGGCGAGATCCTCGACCTCGGCGTCAAGGCCGGGATCGTCGAGAAGTCGGGTGCCTGGTTCAGCTACGACTCCATCCGGATCGGGCAGGGCCGCGAGAACGCCAAGAATTATCTGCGCGAAAATCGTGAAGTTTGCGACCGGTTGGAAGCCGCGATCCGCGGCCAGACCGACAAGGTCGCCGAGGGGCTGATGGTGGGTCCGGACGCGGACGACGACATCTGATCCTTCAGGCGGCGGGGGCACCCCCCTATCCCCCCGCAACCCGCCGCCGGTCCAAAGGCCGCCGCGCTCCCCGGAACGAGCGCGGCGGTTCTGGTTTGAAGGGGCGGGGGGATGAGAGGGCATCTGACATTCTCACGTCGCCCTTTCTTCGTCTTCCCTGTCTAACCGAAAACACATAGCCTCGCGCCGAGACCAAGCACGGGAAGGAAGCCGGATGTCGATCGTTCTCCACCACCTCAACAACAGCCGCTCGCAGCGCATCCTCTGGTTGCTGGAGGAGCTCGGCGTTCTCTATGAACTGAAGATCTACCAGCGCGATGCCGAGACCAATCTCGCGCCGCAGGAACTCAAGGCCGTCCATCCGCTCGGCAAGTCACCGCTGCTCGAGGTCGATGGCCGGGTCATCGAGGAATCCGGCGCGATCGTGCAGTATCTTTGCGACCACTTTGGCGATGGGAAGTGGCAGCCTGCACCCGGAACCGACGATGCACTGCGCCACAACGAGCTGATGCACTTCGCCGAGGGCTCGGCGATGACGCCGATCCTGCTCAATCTCTATGTCTCGCGGCTGGGCGAGGCCGGCGCGCCGCTGCGGCCGCGCATCGACGAGCAGCTTGCGGCGCATTTCGGCTATCTAGAGGCGATCCTGCGGCCTTCGGGCCACTTCATCGGCGACGACTGGACCGGCGCAGATGTGATGCTGAGTTTCCCCGCCGAAGTTGTCGTGATGCAAGGCCTGAGCGAGGCCTACCCGAAGCTCGCCGCATTTGTCGCCGCGATTCATGCGCGGCCGGCGTGGCAGGCGGCGCGAGCCAAGGGCGGACCTTACTTCGCGTCGTGATCGATCTTGCGGTATTAGCGCTTGCCGGGTGGGGCAGCGGCGCATAGCCTCTCCGGCATGACAGGCGCGCAAGAATGGCAGGGCCGGGTCGGCCAGAACTGGGCGGCGGAGTGGGAGCGGACGGACCGCAGCTTCGCCGCGCTCACGCCCCACCTTCTCGCCGCCATCGCAAAGGAGCCCGGGCGCCGGGTGATCGACGTGGGCTGCGGTGCGGGCGAACTGTCCCTCGCAGTTGCCTCGGCAAGGCCCGAAGCAACGGTGACCGGCATCGATATCTCCGGCGAACTGGTCGAGGCAGCGAAGAGCCGTGCAGCTGGACATGCCAATCTTTCGTTCACCGTGGCCGATGCTTCCGCTTGGCAGGGGGACGGCGCGGCGCCTGATCTCTACATATCCCGCCACGGGGTGATGTTCTTCAGCGATCCGCCCGCAGCGTTTGCGCATCTGTCGGCCAAGGCCGCGCCTGGAGCGCGCTTCGTGTTCTCGTGCTTCCGGCCTGCCTCGGAAAATCCCTGGGCCATGGACATCGCCCGCCTGCTTCCGCCGGCCAAGCCAGTGCCTGCGGTCGATTTCCCGCCCGGTCCGTTCGCATTCGCTGATCCCGATCACGTCCGGCGCTGCCTGAAAGGCTGGCGCGATATCCAGTTTCAGCCGCTCGACTTTGCCTATGTGGCCGGATCGGGCAGCAACCCGGTAGCCGATGCGCTCTCGTTCTTCAGCCGCATCGGTCCGGCGGCTGCGGCGATCCGCACATTGCCCGATCAGCCCCGCGCAGCGTTCGAGCGTGGCCTGCTGGAACTCGTCCAGTCGCGCTGCGTGGGCGGGCGGGTGTGTTTTCCGGCGGCGGCGTGGCTGGTGACGGCGACCGCGGACAACGCCTGAACCTATCCGTGATGGGGACAAGCGTACCGGAAGGGCCGAAACGTGCTTGTTCCGCGCCGAACGCTCGCCTAATCGGCATGGCATGACTTCGACGAACGAAATCCGCCGGTCCTTCCTCGACTACTTCGGCTCCGCCGGGCACGAGATCGTGCCTTCGGCGCCGCTCGTGCCGTTCAACGACCCGACGCTGATGTTCACCAACGCGGGCATGGTCCCGTTCAAGAACGTGTTCACCGGGCTCGAGACGCGCGCGACGAAGCGGGCGACGTCGTCGCAGAAGTGCGTGCGCGCGGGCGGCAAGCACAACGATCTCGACAACGTGGGCTACACGGCGCGGCACCACACGTTCTTCGAGATGCTCGGCAATTTCTCGTTCGGCGACTATTTCAAGGAACAGGCGATCAACCATGCCTGGACCTTGCTGACGCGCGAGTGGGGGCTGCCCAAGGACAAGCTGCTCGTCACCGTCTACCACACCGACGATGAGGCGTTCGCCCTGTGGCAGAGGATCGCCGGGCTTTCGGACGACCGCATCATCCGCATCCCGACTTCGGACAATTTCTGGTCGATGGGCGATACAGGGCCGTGCGGACCGTGTTCGGAAATCTTCTACGATCACGGCGAGCACATCTTCGGCGGGCCTCCGGGATCGCCCGATGAGGACGGGGATCGCTTCATCGAGATCTGGAACCTCGTGTTCATGCAGTTCGAGCAGTCGGCTGACGGCACGCGAACGAACCTGCCGAGCCCGAGCATCGATACCGGCATGGGCCTCGAGCGCATCGCGGCGGTGCTGCAGGGCGAACATGACAACTACGATACCGACACGTTCCGCGCGCTGATTGCAGCTTCGGAGAGCCTGACCGGCACCAAGGCCGAGGGCGACAGCCGCGCCAGCCACCGCGTGATCGCGGACCACCTGCGCTCGTCCAGCTTCCTGCTGGCGGACGGCGTGCTGCCAAGCAATGAAGGCCGCGGCTATGTGCTGCGCCGGATCATGCGCCGCGCGATGCGCCATGCCCACCTGCTGGGCGCGAAGGAACCGCTGATGCACCGGCTGGTGGGTTCGCTGGTCACCGAAATGGGTCAGGCGTTCCCCGAACTTGGCCGCGCGCAGCCGCTGGTCGAGGAAACGCTGCTGCGCGAGGAAGTGCAGTTCCGCCGCACGCTGGCAAACGGCCTCAAGCTGCTGGACGAGGAAGCGGGTGATCTGGGCGAGGGCGACAGCCTGCCGGGCGCGACCGCGTTCAAGCTTTATGATACCTACGGCTTCCCCTACGATCTCACCGAAGACGCGCTGCGGGCGCGCGGGGTGAGCGTCGACCGTGCCGGGTTTGAGGCGGCGATGGCGCAGCAGAAGGCAGCGGCGCGTGCGGCGTGGAAGGGCTCCGGCCAGACCGCTGACAGCGAAGTGTGGTTCGACATCGCCGAGCGCGAAGGTGCGACCGAATTCACCGGCTACACTGCCAACATTGGCGAAGGCGTCGTCGTTGCTCTGGTCAAGGACGGCAAGGAGGTGGCCGAGGCCGGGGCGGGCGAGACAGTCACGATCATCACCAACCAGACCCCGTTCTACGCCGAAAGCGGCGGCCAGATGGGCGATGCGGGTACGATCTCGACCAACGAGGGCCTGCGCATTGCGGTGAACGACACCGCTAAGCCGCTGGGCCGCCTGCACGCGCACCTGGGCACGGTCGAGGCGGGTTCGGTCAAGGTCGGCGACGCGGTGCAACTGGCGATCGACGTCGCGCGGCGCGATGCGACGCGGGCGAACCATTCGGCCACGCACTTGCTGCACGAGGCGCTGCGCCGCCGGCTGGGGGCGCACGTCACGCAGAAAGGCTCGATGGTCTCCGCCGAGCGGCTGCGCTTCGACTTCTCGCACCCGGCGGCGCTGACGGCGGACGACATTGCGGCGATCGAGGACGAAGTGAACGCCGAAATCCTCGGCAACGCGCCGGTGACGACGCGCCTGATGAGCCCGGAAGACGCGATTGCCGCGGGTGCGATGGCGCTGTTCGGCGAGAAGTACGGCGATGAAGTCCGCGTGCTTAGCATGGGGGCAGGGGCCAAGCCCTATTCGGTCGAGCTTTGCGGCGGCACTCATGTGCGTGCGCTGGGTGATATCGGCCTGCTGCGCGTGGTGGGCGAAAGCGCGGTGTCTTCGGGCGTGCGGCGCATCGAGGCGCTGACCGGGGCGGGCGCGCGGGCCTATCTGGTCGGCCGCGAGGAAGCGCTGCGGCGCACGGCGGGGCTGCTGCGGTCTTCGCCCGATGAAGTGGAGGCGCGCGTTGCAGCGCTGGTCGACGAGCGCCGCAAGCTGGAGCGCGAACTGGCCGAGGCGAAGAAGGCGCTGGCGCTGGCGGGTGCTTCTGGTGGTGCGGCGGCGGCTCCTGCGGACGAACAGGTCGGCGGGATAACGTTCTCGGGTCAGGTGCTGGAAGGCATGGATCCGAAGGAACTGCGCGGGCTGCTCGATCAGGCCAAGCAGCGCATGGGCTCGGGCGTGGCGGTGATCGTTGCGGTCAACGAAGGCAAGGCGAGCATCGCGGCGGCTGTGACTGAAGACCTCGTCGGCAAAGTCAGCGCGGTTGATCTGGTGCGCGCGGGCGTCGAGGCGCTGGGCGGCAAGGGCGGCGGTGGCCGGCCTGACATGGCACAGGGCGGCGGCCCGGACGGCAGCAAGGCCGCCGAGGCGATTGCGGCGGCGAAAGGCGTGCTGGCGGCCTAGCGATCGCGCAGTCCGGCGGCTTTCAGGCGCGGCTTCTGGCCCAGTCCACCGTCGCGCATGATGGTCTCGCGCAGTTCGTCGCGCATTTCGTGGATCGAGGCGATGACCGGGCCCATCGCGACTCCCATGTCGACGAGCACGGCTTCCGAGAGCTGGAGCGAACTTTCGAGGGCTTCGGGGACGGCATCGCTTGCACCGACCCGGTAGAGTTCGGCGGCGTGGGCCGCATCGCGGGCGCGGACGATGATCGGGAGGTCCGGGTGCGCGGCGCGGATGCGGCGGACGGTGCGGCTGACGAGGACGGGCTCGTCCATGGTGACGATGACCGCGCGGGCCTCGTCCAGATGCAGCTTGGCGAGCAGTTCGGCATTGGCGACGTTGCCGTAGATCACCGGATCGCCGCCGCCGCGCGCCTGCGTGACGAGCGCGGGGTCGGCATCGAGCGCGAGCCAGGGCACATCGTGGCGGGACAGCATGGCGCCGACGAGGCGGCCGACGCGGCCGTAGCCGAGGATGAGGGCCTGGCCCGTGGCGTCGCTGGGGGCGGCATTCACCGGGACATCGCTGGGCCGGTCCACGGCAGTGGCGAGGCGGCGGCCGATCATGGCGAGGACCGGCGTGAGCGTGAGGCCGAGCGCGGTGACGATCTGCCAGAACTGGGCATTGGCGTGGCTGACGAGCCCGGCTGCGGCGGCGGCGGACAGGACGATAAGGGTGGTTTCCGAGGGCGCGGCGAGCAGCAGGCCGGTCTCGACGGCAATGCCGCGGCTCGCGCCGCCGACGCGGAGCAGCAATGCGGTGACGACAGCCTTGGCCGCGAGAACCGAAGCGACGCCAAGCGCGATGGCGCCGAACTGCCGCCAGACTTCGGTTACGTCGATTCCCATGCCGACCGTGATCAGGAACACGCCGAGCGCGAGGCCCTTGAAGGGGGCGGTCAGCGCTTCGACTTCGCGCGAGTAGTCCGTCTCGGCAATCAGCAGGCCGGCGAGGAGGGCGCCCATGATCGGGGAGAGGCCTGCGCCCGCCGTGGCAAGCGCGGCGGCGATGACCACGAGCAGGCTGAAGGCGAGGAACAGTTCGGGACTCTTGGTGCGGGCAGCCGAGGCGAACAGGCGTGGGAGGAGGAAGCGGCCCAAGGTGAGCATCACAAGGATGATCACCGCGCCGCGCAGGAGCGTGTCGAACAGGGCTGCGCCGCTCTCGCCGCCGGGACCGAAGGCGCCGAGGACGAAGATGATCGGCACGAGGGCGATGTCTTCGAGCAGCAGCATCGCAAGCGCCTTGCGGCCGACCGGGCTTTGCGTGCCGGCAATCGGGAGGACCAGCGCGGTGGAGGACAGCGCCAGGGCGATACCCAGCCCGGCGGAGGCCGGAACGTTATGGCGCATCGCGATCAGCACGATGGTCAGCAGCGCGGCGCAGAGCAGCAGCTTGGCCGCGCCTAGGCCGAAGACTTGCGCGCGCATGTCCCACAAACGGCCGAACGAGAGTTCGAGACCGATCTCGAACAGCAGCAGGATCACGCCAAGTTCGGCAAAGGGCGCAATGGCTTCGGGACGGCTGATCGTGACGTAGTAGAGCTGCGGAAACTGCCCGACGAGCCGACCAAGGCCGAACGGGCCGACGAGCACGCCGACCAGGATGAAGCCGATCACCGGCGTGATCCGTGCGCGGGCAAAGGCGGGAATGACGATACCCGCCGCCCCCAGAACGACGAGGGTGTCGCTCATCGAGGTGTTGAATTCGAGATGGCCAGCCATTGTAACATCCTAGCCGGATGGCCCGTAATGTCATGGGAATAAGCTGCCGATTGCCTGCGCTGCGACGGTGTGTTTAGTCTTGACGCTTGTCCGGTTTCTTGGGGGAACAGCAATGGCGGTGAAGCGTTGGCGCAAGAGTCTTGGCTGGGGAATGGCGGCCTGCACGCTTATGGCGGCGCTGCCGGCGATGGCCGAGGGCGAAGCGGCCCCGGCTCGTCATCCGGTGACCATCGACGACATCATGGCGCTGCGTTCGCTGTCGGGTCTCGATTGCGCGCATGATGGCAAGCAGGCGGTTTATGTGGTCGGCGAGGCCGATCTCAAGGCGGACAAGCGGCGCAATGCGCTGTGGCTGATCGATCTCGCGGGCGGCGCGCCGCTGCAACTGACCACCGGGGAGGACAGCGCGAGCGCGCCCTCGTTCAGTCCGGATGGCAAGTCCATCGCGTTTCTCTCCAAGCGCGGGAAGGACAAGCGGGCGCAGATCTGGCTGCTCGACCGGCGTGGGGGCGAGGCGAAGAAGCTCACGGATGTGAAGGGCGATATCGCCGGGTTCCGCTGGTCTCCGGATTCGAAAACGCTGCTGCTGATGATCAGCGACCCGGCACCCGAGCCGCCGAAGGATGATGAAGACCGCCCGCTGCCGGTGGTGGTGGACGATGTGAAGTTCAAGCAGGACGGCGTGGGCTTCATCACGGCGGAGACGCACACGCACCTCGCGCTGTTTGATGTGGCGGCGAAGACCGAGACTCGGCTGACAGCTTCGGATGCGTTCGATGTGATAACCGCCGACTGGGCACCGGATGGCAAGTCCATCGCCTATGTCGCTGACCACTCGGTGGATTTGACGGATCTGGGTGGCCATTGGCTGACAGTGGTCGAAGCGAAGGCCGGTGCTGCGCCCAAGCTGGTTGCCAAACTCCACGGCGCGCCGGGGCAGACGCTGATCTGGTCCGCCGATGGCAAGAAGATCACGCATCTGGTGGGGCCGGGCGGCAAGGCAGACCAATATGGCCAGCCGCATCTCGCCGAGACAGCGGTGGATACCGGGGCGACGCGGATTCTGCCCGCAACCTCAGGCGCTTTCGTAAGTTCGCCGGTCGATCTGGGTGCCGGGCAAGTCGGCGTGGTGCTGGCGGAGGACCGGCTTGAAGTGCCTGCCGTGGTGGATGCCAAGGGGACGCTGCGAAGGCTGAATGACGGCACGGTCTCGGTGCTGGCGCAGTGTGGTTCGCCCGCGCCTGGTGCACCGCGCGCGGTGATCGCAAGCGGCGATGGCAAGCCGTCTGAAATCTATGCGCTGGATGCAAAAGGCGGCCTCAAGTTGCTGACATCCCATAACAAGGCAGTGGCGGACCGGGTCGCTTGGGGGAAGGTCGAAGACTATGCGGCGACCGCCAAGGACGGCAACGAAGTCCATGGCCTGCTGCTGCGTCCGACGGGTGTGGCGGCGGGCACCAAGGTGCCGACCCTGCTTTGGATTCATGGCGGGCCCAATGCGCAGGATATCCATGCGGTCGACGGGTACAGCATGATTGCCGACCTGCTCGCCGCACAGGGCTATGCGGTGCTGATGCCGAATTATCGCGGCTCCTCGGGACGGGGTGATGCCTATGCCGCGGCGATTGCGGCGGATTGGGGCCAGAAGGAAGTGGCCGATCTCCATGCCTCGCTCGATTGGGCGGTGGCGCAGGGTTTCGCCGATCCGGCGCGGCTGGGCGCGGGCGGGTGGAGCTATGGCGGCATCCTCACCGATTTCCTGATCGTGCGCGACAACCGGCTGAAGGCGGCGTTCAGCGGCGCGGGCGAGGGCAACATCTTCGCGCTGTTCGGGGTGGACCAATATGTCCAGCAATACACGCAGGAGCTTGGCGCACCCTGGAAGGAGCCGGAGCTTTGGATGCGCCTGTCCGAACCGTTGCTGCATGCGGACCGGATCAAGACGCCGACCTTGTTCATGGGCGGGATCGCCGATGACAATGTGCCGCTTATCGGCGGACAGCAGCTCTATCAGGCGCTCAAGATCACCGGCGTGCCGACGCGGCTGGTAGGCTATCCCGATGAGAACCATGGCATCGCGCGGCCGAGCTTTCAGCGCGACCGGCTCGAGCGGATTGTCGACTGGTTCAAGCGGCATCTGAACTGAGGACCACAAGGCATTGACTGATATCGCCGCCATCGTTGCTGAAATCGCCGGGGAGATGCGCGGTGCAACCGATCGCGGGCGGGTGGCGGACTACATCCCGCCGCTCGCCTGCGTTTCTCCCGACCGGTTCGGCATCGCGGTGGTCATGGCGGACGGGACGGTGCATCTGGGTGGCGACGCGGAAGAGCCGTTCTCGATCCAGTCGGTTTCCAAGGTGTTCTCGCTGACGCTCGCGTTGGGCATGGTCGGCGATGCGCTGTGGAGCCGGGTGGGGCGCGAGCCTTCGGGCAGTGCGTTCAATTCGATCGTGCAGCTGGAAACCGAGCATGGCATTCCGCGCAATCCCTTCATCAATCCGGGCGCGATCGTCGTTGCCGATGTGCTGCTGGCGAGCGGGACACCTGCGGAAGCGATCGCGGGCGTGCTGCGCTTCGTGCGCGGGCTGGCGCTGGACGAGACGATCACCATCGACGCGAGCGTGGCGGCGGCCGAGCTGGCGACTGGCTATCGCAACATGGCGCTCGCCAACTACATGCGCTCGTTCGCCAATCTCCAGCACCCGGTGGAGCAGGCGCTCGGCGTCTATTTCCACCAGTGCGCGCTGGCGATGAGCTGCCGGCAGCTGGCGATGGCGGGCCGTTTTCTGGCGCATGACGGGCGCGATCCGGCGACAGGGCGCTGCATCGTGACGCCGCAGCGCGCGCGGCGGATCAATGCACTGATGATGCTGTGCGGGCATTACGACAATTCTGGCGAGTTCGCATTCCGGGTGGGCCTGCCGGGCAAATCGGGCGTGGGCGGCGGCATTCTCGCGGTGGTGCCGGGAACGGCGAGCATCGCAGTGTGGTCACCCGGCCTCAACGCCAAAGGCAATTCGCAGCTCGGCGCGCTGGCGCTGGAACGGCTGGCGGCGCGGACTGGTTGGTCGGTGTTCGAAGCATGCGGCGGCTGAGCCTGCGACCAAACCGGGGAATAGCTCGGCAGGCCTCTCGTTTTCAGGGGCGGGGCATCCTATCTACCCGCCGCAACGGAGATTCAAGGATATGACGACCCACAAGACCCGCATGCTGATCATTGGTTCCGGCCCGGCCGGGCTTTCCGCCGCCATCTACGGTGCGCGTGCGGGGATGGAGCCGATCGTGGTACAGGGCCTGCAGCCCGGCGGGCAGCTGACGATCACCACCGATGTCGAGAACTACCCCGGCTTTCGCGATGTGATCCAGGGCCCGTGGCTGATGCAGGAAATGCAGGCGCAGGCAGAGCATGTCGGCACGCGGATGATGTGGGATACGATCACCGAAGTGAGCATGGATGGCCCCCCGTTCCGCGCCCACGGCGACAGCGGTGATATCTATGAAGGCGATGTGCTGGTGATCGCGACCGGCGCGCAGGCGCGCTGGCTGGGCGTGGAAGGCGAGCAGGAATTCGGCGGCAAGGGCGTCTCCGCCTGCGCGACCTGCGACGGGTTCTTCTATCGCGGCAAGAAGGTCGTGGTGATCGGCGGCGGCAACACGGCAGTCGAGGAAGCGCTATACCTTACCAACCATTCGCCCGATGTGACGCTGATCCACCGGCGTGACAGCCTGCGGGCTGAAAAGATCCTGCAGGACCGCCTGATGAGCAATCCGCGCATCAAGGTGCTGTGGAACAAGGCCGTGACGCGCTTTACCGGCGCGGCGGGCGGCGTGCTCGAAGCGGTGGAACTGGTCGATACGGTGACGGGCGAGACCTCTTCGCTGGCGACCGACGGCGCGTTCGTGGCGATCGGCCATGCCCCGGCGACCGAGCTGTTCAAGGGCAAACTGGAGCTCGATGCGAGCGGCTATATCGTGGTGCAGCCGGGCACGCCGAAGACGGCGATCCCGGGCGTGTTCGCCTGCGGTGATGTGATGGACCACACCTATCGGCAGGCGGTGACGGCGGCGGGCACGGGCTGCATGGCCGCGCTCGATGCCGAGCGGTTCCTTGCCGAGCATGCCTTCGCTGCGGCACAGGCAGTGGCGGCGGAGTAGGCGCTAGCGCGCGGCTTCGAGCAGGCGCTCCAGCAGCCAGCTTTGCGCATCTTCGCCAGCGAAGCTGTGGCCGCTGCTGGCGTGACGCTGGACGCGCGGATCGCCGGAGGACCAGACGGCCTCGAACATCTGGGCGGTGCGATCTCCGGACGCGAGCAGGAATGTGACCGGGCCAGAGAACCGCGCGAGGCTTGCGGCCATCTTATCAACGAGAGCTGACTTGGGTGCGCTTGAGGCGGCTGTGCGCAGGCCGCGCACCAGCTTGGCGAGGTTCACGCCGCCGGTAAGGAGGCGGAGCACTTCGCGCGGGTTGGCCAGCTTGCTGAGGTAGCGCTGGCGGATTGCGGCGGGCGGTGTGCCATCCGCCTCGTCGGCTTCCAGCGTCCACGGATTGGCGAGGACAAGGCCGTCGAGGCCGATTTCGGCGCCGTGGAGCATCAGCGCGGCGGCGGCATCGCAATTGCCGAAGCCGATCACGCGGCGCAGTGAGGGTACGGCTGCGCGGAAAGCGGCGAGTGCGGCGGCGATGTCATGGCGGGTGTGCAGGAATCCGGGATCGGTGCCTTCGCTTTCACCGACGCCGCGTCGATCATAACGGAAAACGGGGATACCAGCGGCAGCGAGGCGCGCAGCCAATTGCGCCTGTCCGCCCCAGCTTCCGGCACGGATTTCGCGTCCGCCCGAGACGAGCAGGATGCCGGTGGAGCCGGTTGCGGCCTCCATGTCGAGGGTGCCGACGAGGGTGTCAGGTCCGCAGGGGAAGGTGAGGTGGCGGCGCATCAGGCGGCCGCCTCGCTGGCGATGATCTGCGCGAGTGCGGCGGACTGCGCCGGGTCTTCCTCCGGCTCGCTGCGCAACCAGAGCGCGCTGACGCCGAATTCGGCCTGGCGGATCACGCGCTGGCCTTCGTCTTCAGGCACGGCTGAATCCAGCCCGGCGACGAGCGCGGCCGAGAGGCGATAACCGGCGAGTTCAAGGCCGATGTTGCGGCCTTCCTCCAGCAGATCGGCGCTATTTTCTTCGCGCCCGGCTTCCTTGGCCGAGAGCACCCGCGCGCGGAGCAACTGGCGCAGGATCGAGGCGCCCTTGACCGGCTCGAGCACCCAGCCGGGAAGCCGCGTCGGGAACACAAGCGCGCCGCCGCGCACGGCCAGCACGTGGGTGGCGGCGAAGTGTCGCGCTGCAGTTTCCATGGCCGCGCGCCAGCTGCCGAGGCTTTGCGCGGAGAAGGACTGCAGGCTTTCGTTGCAGCCAGGGAGATCGGGCAGCATCGAGTCGAGCCCCAGTGCATCAAGGCAGCGCTGCGTTTCGATCAGCATCCGCCGCGTGCGGTTCATTTCCTCGAACAGCGGCGGGACGATCAGCAGGCGGACGGCGCGTGCGCGGTCGAAAACCACCGCGTGCTCATCGGCAATGCCGGCGGGTCCAGGGCAGGGCCAGCTTGCCGGCATGGCGAGAATCAGGCCTCGCCGCGCTTGGCGCGGATGAAGGCGAGGAGGTCGCCGAAGGTGCCGAGCATGTCGCCATCGACTTCGTCATCTTCGATCACGACGTCGAAGCGGTCCTCGATCTCGGTCAGGAGGCCGGCGACGGCCATGGAGTCGAGTTCGGGCAGTGCGCCGAACAGGCCGCTATCTGGCGTGAGCGCGGCGGCACGTGTGGGGCCGAGGCCGAGCACATCGTTCAGCAGGCTGCGCAGGTCGGTGTCGGTCTGGTCGGTCACGGGGTAAGGCCTTGTGATGAAAGGAGAGGCGGGCGCTTTAGCCAGCGGCCTCCGGTGAAACAAGCGCGGGCTGGGAACTCGGGCGCAGCATGCGGCGGGCAGCAAGGCGGGCGAGCGCTGGCCAGTGACCTACGGCGGCGGGGCGGTAGAACTGCAGGGCGTAGCGGGGGCGCTGCACCTCCATCCAGTCGCGCTTGTAGGGATCGTTGCCTGTGCCGAAATCGACGGTGTGCACGTGGTCCTCGTCGATCACGTGGCGAAACAGTGCGGCGGTCAGCAGGGTGCCGGGCGAATGGGCGCGGTAGGCCTCGTCGTGGGCGAGCTTGTGGATCCACGCGGTGCCGCCCTCGACCGTCCAGAACTGGGCGGCGACAGGCTGGCCTTCGATTTCGGCGATCCCCATGCGCAGCGCGCCTGCCGCCGCTTCGGCCTGAGCGAAGGCGCACAGGAAGGCGGGGTTTCCTTCCTCTGGCTTCCAGCTCCTGGCGTAGATCGCTTCATAGGCGGCCCAGTCGGCGTCGATGAACGTGGTTTCGATGCGCAGGTTGACTTTGCCGCGTGCGGTCTTGCGGCGGACGGTTTCGCGCAGCGCGCCGGGGCGGGCGGACCAGTATTGGGCGAAGTTGCGGCCTTTGAGTTCGAGGATGTGGTTGGTGTCGCAGGGTTCGGCGACGCCGATCCAGCTGGCGGTGCGGAAGGCGGCGGCGAGCGTCAGCGCTTCGGCTTCGGGCATCGGTGCGAGGCGGGCGGCGCCTGCCGGTGCAAGGCTGCGGGCCAGGGCGGCGAAGAGTTCCGGTGCGCGCTGCGGAGCGTTTGTGAGCGGGCGGACGAAGAAGCTGTACCACGTGCCGAGGGGGCCAGTGCCGTCGGGGTTCTTCTGAAAGGGAAGGACCGCAAGCGCATCACCATCGCGGGCGACGGCGATTTTGCAGGTATCTGCGAGAAGGCAATGCTCTGCCAGCAGGGAAAGCCAGTCCAGCCGATCGAACGGCGCGCTCGTGGGCGAGCGGCCGAGCAGCGCGGCGAGCGCCGGGTCGGCTTGCGCTTCCCGCAAATCAGCGTGATAGACCGTCACACCCAAGTCTTTGTCCTTGCCCTTGCACCCGAGAGAGCCGCTTGCCCGCAGCGCCCGATCCGACCGTGTTCCCGCTTGACCACCTTGCGCTGAAGGGGCAGCCGGAGGCCCCTGCGCTGGTCTTCAAGACGCACGTGCTTAGCTACGAGGCGTTAAATCGGCGTTTAGGACAATTGGCGGCATGGCTTGCGGTGAAGGTGCCGGAGCCGGGCGCGCGGGTGGCGACCTGGTTGCCGAAAAGCGAGCTGGCTTGCCTGATGCCGCTGGCGGCGGTGCGAGCGGGGCTGGTGCATGTGCCGGTGAACCCGCTGCTGAAGCGCGCGCAGGTCGCGCATATCCTGAGCGATAGCGGGGCACGGCTGCTGATCTCGAATGCCGGGCGGCTGTCGACACTGGAAGAGGGCGATCTCGCTGAAGCGGTTTCGCGGGAGGAAGGAACGGTTTGGGCCGAGGTGGAGCGCCTTGAGCCGTTGGGTCCTTCCAACGCTGCATCCGATGATCTGGCGGCGATTCTTTATACCAGCGGTTCGACCGGGCGGCCCAAGGGCGTGATGCTCAGCCATGCCAACTTGTGGCTCGGGGCCGTGAGCGTGGCGCATTATCTGGGGCTGACGGCGGAGGACCGGACGCTGGCGGTGCTGCCGCTGGCGTTCGATTATGGGCAGAACCAGCTGCTTTCGACGTGGTTTGCCGGTGGCTGCGTGGTGCCGCTCGATTACCTCATGGCACGCGATGTGGCGAAGGCGGTGGAGCGGCATGACGTCACTACGCTCGCCGCCGTTCCGCCGCTGTGGGTGCAACTGGTGGAACTTGACTGGCCGGAGGCGGCGGCAGGCAAGCTCAGGCGGCTGACCAACAGCGGCGGTGCGCTCACCGAGCCGCTGGTGCGGGCGCTGCGGACGCGGTTTCCGCAGGCGCGGCTGTTTCCGATGTATGGGCTCACCGAGGCGTTTCGCTCGACGTATCTCGACCCGGCGCTCGTCGATGCGCACCCGACCTCGATGGGCAAGGCGATTCCGTTTGCCGAGGTGATGGTCGTGGCGGACGACGGGCGCGAGGCGGGGCCGGACGTGGAGGGCGAGCTGGTCCATGCCGGGCCGCTGGTGGCGCAGGGCTATTGGCGGGATGCGGCGCGGACGGCGGAGCGGTTCAAACCGGCGCCAGCCTTTTCGCGGATGGGCGGCAAGGCGGTGTGGTCCGGCGACCGGGTCCGGCGCGATGCGGACGGGTTACTCCACTTTGCCGGGCGGCGCGATGCCATGATCAAGACCAGCGGCAACCGGGTCAGCCCGCAGGAAGTGGAAGACGCGGCGATTGCCACCGGGCTGGTCGCGGAGGCCGTGGCGCTGGGCCTGCCTGATCCGGTGCTGGGGCAGGCGATCCATCTTGTGGTGCGCGCGAAGGGTGATGCGGCGGCGGCAGAGGCGGCGCTGCCTGCTGCTCTGGTACGCGAACTGCCCGGTTTCATGGTGCCGCGGGTGATCCACTGGCGTGCGGAGATGCCGCTGAGCCCCAATGGCAAGCTCGACCGCGCGGGTCTTTACCAGGAATTATCGGCGGCTGTGGCACAGGGCTGACCATGAAGCCGCTTGGCCCCATTCCCCCCGGATATGCTGCGATCGATGGCGAACTGGTCATCGGTGGGCGCAAGGCGTCCGAATTGGTAGCCGAGGCGGGTACACCGCTGTTCGTCTATGACGGTGCGCTGATCGAAGCGCGCGTGGCGGCGCTGCGGGCGGCGCTGCCGCGGCGGTTGGGGCTGCATTATGCGATGAAGGCCAACCCGTTTGCGCCGCTGTTGCGCCATATGGCGGGGCTGGTCGACGGATTCGACATCGCCTCGGGCGGTGAACTCCTGATGGCGGAGGCGGCGGGGGTTCCGGCGGAGCGGATCAGCATTGCCGGGCCGGGCAAGCGCGATGCCGATCTTGAAGCGGCGATCAGCCGGGGCGTGACGCTGAACCTCGAATCCGCGCGCGAGGCCGAGCGGGCATTGGCGATCGCGGAGCGCGTGGGACGCGCGCCGAAGCTGGCGATCCGGGTCAATCCCGATTTCGATCTCAAGGGATCGGGCATGAAGATGGGCGGCGGCGCCAAGCCCTTTGGTGTCGATGCGGGCGCTGTACCGGCGCTGGCCCGGATGATCATCGCGTCCGGCGCTGAGTGGCGCGGCTTCCACATCTATGCCGGCAGCCAGACGCTGGACGCCGCCGCAATTGCCGAGATGCAGGCGGCCACGCTCGTGCTGGCGGCGCGCCTTGCGGAGGAGAGCGGGGCGGTGCTTCCGGCCTGCAATCTCGGCGGCGGCTTTGGTATTCCCTACTTTCCCGGCGATCTGCCGCTCGATCTCGCGGCTGTGGGAGCTGCGCTCGCAAAGCGGTTCGCAGCGCTCCCCGAAGTGTTGCAGGAGACGGCGTTCTGCATTGAACTCGGCCGCTATCTCGTTGGCGAAGCTGGCGTATATCTCACCCGGATCATCGACCGGAAGGAGAGCCACGGCGAGGTGTTCCTCGTCACCGATGGCGGACTGCACCACCAGCTCGCGGCGAGCGGCAACTTCGGGACCGTGGTGCGGCGCAACTATCCCAGTGCCATCGCGACCAGATTCGGCGCGCCGGTGGAAGAAGAAGCCAGCGTGGTCGGCTGCCTGTGCACCCCGCTTGACCGGCTGGCGGACAAGGGGGGCTTTCCGCGTGCCGAGGAGGGCGATCTTGTCGCGGTGTTTTGCGCCGGTGCCTATGGGGCCAGTGCGAGCCCGGTGCACTTTCTCGGACACGGCCCGGCGGCTGAACGGCTGGTTAACGCAAGGTCCTGATTTTTAGGTATTAACGATTACTCGGAGCGCCGTCCCGTTACGGGACTTTGGCGGAAATGCGCTTGTGCGGACCCCGCCTTGCGCATCAGGACTAACGGTATCTTCACCCTTTTTGGCGATAGCCGGGAAGTCATGGGAGGTCCCCATGGTCCCGCCACGGGACGAATGGGACAGCCTGCCCGGTGCGCGCAAAGGACGTTCGATGCCCAAAACTACGCGTTTCACCCGCTTGCTGGCATCAGCGGTTACGCTGAGCCTGCTGCTCGGCGGCTGCGCGGGCGGCGGTGGCAGCGCGCAATTGCCGCCGGCCTCGTTCGTGGCGCTGCAGGAAGGGCCGGGCGAGGAATATGTGATCGGGCCGCTCGACGACCTGACCATATTCGTCTGGCGCAATCCCGAACTCGGCGCCTCGGTGCAGGTGCGGCCGGACGGGCGCATCACCACGCCGTTGATCACCGACATGCCGGCGGTGGGCAAGACGCCCTCGATGCTGGCGGAAGACATCAAGCTCCAGCTTTCGCAGTACATCCAGGAGCCGATTGTCTCGGTCATCGTCAACAAGTTTTCGGGCACGTTCAGCCAGCAGGTGCGCATCGTCGGCGCCACCGGCAAGCCGGCCTCGATCCCCTACCGCGCCAACATGACGCTGCTCGATGCGATGATCGCGGTGGGCGGCCTGTCCGAGTACGCGGCGGGCAACAAGGCGCGGCTGGTGCGCTTCGACAAGCAGACCGGCCAGCAGAAGGAATACGGCGTGCGGATCGGCGATCTCCTGCGCAAGGGCGATACGCGCGCCAATGTCATGCTGATGCCGGGGGATGTGATCATCATTCCCGAAAGCACGTTCTGAGGATGCCGCCCGCATGACGAGCATCTACGAAGAAGTGCGCATCGCGCTCTACGGCATCTGGCACCGGCGCTGGCTGGCGCTGGGCGCGGCCTGGCTGGTGTGCCTGCTGGGCTGGCTGATTGTGGCCACCGTGCCCAACACCTACGAATCGAAAGCACGCATCTTCGTCCAGATCGACGACGTGCTTTCGGACCAGATCGGCATCGGCGGTGATCGCAAGCGCGATATCGAACGCGTGCGCCAAACGCTGACGAGCTCGGTCAACCTGTCCAAGGTCGTCCGTGCGACGCGGCTGGGCGACAAGGTGACGTCCGACAAGGAAATGGAAGCGGCGGTTGCGGCGCTGGGCAAGAACATCAAGGTGGTGAGCCAGCAGGACAACCTGTTCGAGATCACCGCCTATTCGGGCAGCAAGGCCTATTCGGATGTCCAGAACGCCAAGCTGGCGCAGGACATCGTGCAGAAGATGATCGACATCTTCCGCGAAGAGAACCTTGCCGGCGGTCGCGGCGAGATGAGCGACACGCTGGCCTTCATGGACCAGCAACTGGCTGACCGGCAGAAGGACCTCGAAGCCGCCGAGCAGAAGCGTCAGGCCTTCGAGGCCAAGAACGCCGAGATGATGCCGGGCAACGGCTCGCTTTCGAGCAAGATCGAAGGTGCGCGCGCCGAGCTGCGCGGCGTCGAGTCGGACCTTCTGGCAGCCCAGAGTGCGCTTGCATCGGTGCGCGGGCAGCTTTCCGGCACGCCGCCGACGATCATGATGCCGGGCGTGAGCGGCGGCGCAAAGGGATCACTCGCGCAGGCACAGGCCGATCTCAGTGCGATGCGCGCGCGCGGCCTGACCGACAGCCATCCCGATGTGATCGCGCTCAAGGCGCAAGTTGCGGCGCTCCAGCGCGCTTCGGCGGGCGAGGCCGGTCCAGGCGGCATGCCCAACCCGGCCTATTCCTCGCTGCAATCGATCAAGGCTGACCGCGAGGCGAGCATAGTGGCGCTGCAATCGCGCCGGGCCTCGCTTTCGCAGGAATTGGCTCAGCTGACCGGCCGCCAGTTCAGCGAACCCGGCCTTGCCGCCGAAGCAGCACGCATCAACCGCGACTACGACGTGCTCAAGGAGCAGTATGACAAGTTGCTGCGCGACCGCGAGCAGCTGCGCCTGCGCGGTCAGGTCGAGACCGAGCGCAACGCGGTCAAGTTCGAGGTGATCGATCCGCCGACGACCCCGCGCAAGCCTTCCGCGCCGGACCGGCCGATGCTGCTGTTCATCGTCCTCATCGTCGGCATCGCGGCCGGCTGCGGCAGCGCCTTCGGCATCGGCCAGCTGCGCTCGACGTATTCGACGACAGGGCAGCTCGAACGCGCGACGGGGATGCAGGTGGTCGGCTCGGTGACGCTGACGCTCAGCCGCCGCGCGCGTGCGCAATACTGGCGGCAGCTCAAATGGTTTGCCGGCGGGGTCGCCAGCCTCGCCTTCGTGCTCGTCGTGCTGCTGGCGGTCGAGTTCATGAAACGCGGCATGGTCGCCTGAAGGAACGGATGAGATCATGACCGAACAGAGCAAGATCCCGGTTCCCAAGGACACGACCGAAGCGCGCTCGCTGATCGAGCGGGCGGCGGGGACGTTCGACCTGCGTGCTTTCCAGGCGCCGATTGCCCCCAGGCTGCCCGAGCCGCGCGAGCCGGCTCCGGCAAGCGCGGATGCGGGCGAACCGGCACAGCCTGTCCAGCGTGTCGCGCCGCCTGCGCGTCAGGCACCGCCACCGCCCGCTTTTGATGGCATTCCGGCGCGGCAGACTTTCCGCGGCGCCTTCCATCCGATCGACCGCAAACACCTGCGCGAGCAGTGCCTGATCGAGCCCGAGGGGCCGGTGACCGGGCTGCTCGAGGAATTTCGTATCGTGAAGCGCCAGCTGCTGATGACAGCGGCAGAATCGCGCGCTGGGCGGGGCGCGGCGCATGGCGAGCGCATCCTCGTGTGCTCGTCGCATCCGGGCGAGGGCAAGACGTTCTGTTCGGTCAATCTCGCGCTGTCGATGGCGGCGGAGAAGGACACCGAAGTTCTCCTCGTCGATGCCGATTTCGCCAAGCCCAGCGTGCTTTCGGCGCTCGGACTGCCGGGTGGACGCGGGCTGATGGACGCGCTGGCCGATCCGGACATCGCCGTCGAGGACTGCATCATCGGCACCGACATTGCCGGGCTCTTCGTGCTGCCCGCAGGCAATTCGACCGGGCATGATACCGAGCATCTGGCTTCGTCGTACACCGCAGAAGTGCTGGCGCGGCTTACGGCGCAGGCGCCCAATCGCATTGTCATCTTCGACAGCCCGCCGGTGCTTGCCGCTTCCCCGGCGTCGGAGCTCGCGCACCATGTCGGCCAGGCGCTGATGGTCGTGCGGGCGGACCAGACCGGCGAGGCCGCGCTGCGCGACGCAGTCAGCATCCTCTCGGGCTGCGAGGACATCAAGCTACTGCTCAACTGCACCCGCTTCTCGCCCACCGGCCGCCGTTTCGGCACCTATTACGGGTACAAGGAATGACCATGGCGAGCACAACGACCCATGCATTCGTGGCCAGTGTGCTCGCGATCATGCTGCTTTCCGGCGCGGCGCAGGCGCAGTCGCTGCCTTATGGCGATCCCGGCGACAGCGAGGCGATCTCGGGTGGGGACGGCGCGCCTTCGGGCGGCGGTGATACGGGGCGCAGCGGCGGCAAGCAGCGCGGTGGGCGCAGCATGGGTAGCGCTGGCGGCGCCGGTCGCGTGAAGATTCAGCCCTATATTGAACTCAGTCAGAGCGTACTGGCCCGGCTCAAGCCGGTTAGCGAGACCCTCACTTACACCAGCGTCGCGGTCGGCGTCGATGCCTCGCTGCAGGGGCGCCGGACCGAAGGCGCAGTCTCGGTGCGCTATGAACGGCGCTTTGCCGAGAGCGGCAATATCGTCAGCAACGACACGATTTCGGGCCTCGCCCGCGTGCGCCACGATCTGATCCCGCGCCAGTTGACGCTGGAAGCCGGCGGCCTTGCGACGCGCACGCGGTTCGATGAAAGCGGGGCCTCGCGGCTCGGGTCGGTGCAGACCGGCGACCGGGTGGCGCAGGTCTATTCGCTTTATGCCGGGCCTGCAGTCTCGACCCATGTCGGCGAAGTCGCCGTCAAGGGATCCTACCTCGTCGGCTATACCAAGGTTAACACGCCGCGCCTGCCGGTAACCGGTCTCGCGCCAGGCCAGCCGCAGCCGCAAGGCGATATCTTCAATCACTCGGTCGCGCAGTCCGCGCAAGCCTCGGTCGGGGTCGCGCCGCACACGGTGCTGCCGATCGGATTGACCGCGAGCGCAGGGTACAATCAGGAAGACATCGCCAACCTCGACCAGCGTGTCCGCGAACTGCGGGCCGGCGTGCAGGCGACGCTGCCGATCAACCAGGAACTGGCGCTGATCGGTGATGTGGGCTGGCAGGATGTCAAGGTTTCCTCGCGCGATGCGGTGCGCGGGCCGGGCGGCATTCCGGTGGTCGGCAGCGATGGCCGCTATGTGACCGACAAGTCAAAGCCGCGCCAGATCGCTTATGACGTGACCGGGATCACCTGGGATGTGGGCGTGATGTGGCGCCCGAGCCGTCGTACGTCGCTCAGCGCTTTCGTCGGTCGCCGCTATGACAGCATGACCTACTACGGCTCGTTCTCGTATACGCCCAATGCGCGCAATGCAGTGCAGGTCGAGGTATTCGATGCGGTCAGCGGGTTCGGCTCCACAGTCGGGAATGCGGTGCGCGGGCTTCCGACAGATTTCACCGCCAATCGCAATCCGTTCAGCGGCGATATCTCGGGCTGCGCAACGGGCGCGCAAAGCGGGGGCTGCGTCAACGGCGCGCTCGGGTCTATCGCTTCGGCGGCCTTCCGCACGCGCGGCGTCTCGGCGTCGTACAGCCACAAGGCGGGCAGGCTGCAAATGGGTCTGGGCGCTGGCTATCTGCGCCGCAAGTTCATCGGCGCGCAGGGCACCGTGCTCGAAGCCGCCAATGGCCGCACCGACCAGACATTCTACGTCAACGGCCAGATTTCCGGGCCGATCGACCGCACAACCGCTTTCACTATCGCCGTCTACGACAGCTGGTACAAGTCCGGCGTCTCGAGCCTCGCCGACGTCAACGCGATCGGCGCCAATGCCGGCATCACGCACCAGTTCACGCGCCATCTCGTCGGCAACGTGGCGGCCGGGATCGACTATCTCGACCGCAAGGCCTTTGCCGATGACTTGATCGCGACCGGTCAGATCGGCCTGCGCTACAATTTCTGAAGGAAGGGCGTCCCCCACCGATGTACGACACATTCTACCAGCTGACCGGGCGGCCCTTCCAGCTCACGCCGGATCCGGAGTTCTATTTCGAGAGCGGAACGCACCGCAAAGCGCTGTCCTACCTCGGCTATGGCCTCGCGCAGGGTGAAGGCTTCATCGTCATCACCGGCAAGGTCGGCGCGGGCAAGTCGACGCTGGCAGCGCACCTTCTCGCAACCATCGACCGCCAGCGGCTGACGGCGGCGCAGATCGTGACGAGCCGGCTCGACGGCGGCGAGATGGTGCATATGGCGGCGCGCGCCTTCGGGCTCGCCGTCGCCGGCCATGACAAGGCCAGCGCGCTCGCGGTGATCGAAGCGTTTCTCCATGAGGAAGCCCGCGCCGGGCGCCGCTGCCTGCTGGTGGTGGACGAGACGCAGAACCTCTCCATCGAGGCGCTCGAAGAGCTGCGGATGCTTTCCAACTTCCAGCTCGGCGCGCATCCGCTGCTGCAGATCCTGCTGCTGGGCCAGCCCGAGTTCCGCGACCTGCTGCAAGGCTCGCCGCGCCTCGAACAGCTGCGCCAGCGCGTGATCGCGACGCATCATCTCGAGGCGATGGAGCCGTCCGAAGTCGGCCCCTATGTCATGCACCGCCTTGCCTGCGTGGGCTGGAGCGGCAATCCGGCGTTCGACGAGCGGCTGTTTGCCGACCTCGCGGTCGTGACCGGGTGCCTGCCGCGCCGGATCAATCAGGTCTTCGGCCGCTTGCTGTTGATGGGTGCGGTCGAGCAGAAATCACGGATCGACAGCGCGATGCTCGCCGAAGTGATCGCCGATCTGGAGCGCGATGGTACGCTGGCCGATCCCGCTGCGCCCGTGCCGGCTCCTGCGCCGTTGATTGCGCCCGAAGCGTCCGCGCCTGCGGATAAGGAGCTTCCCGCTGCTGCAGTCAGCGGTCTGGCCGGGCTGCAGAAGGCGATTTCGGCGCACAATGAGCAGATCATCGAGCTGCAGAAGGCCGTGCTTGAGCTTGCCGACATGTCCGCTCCCCCGGCTACGGTCCCGGCGACCGAGGCACGGATCGAGGCGCTTGAAGCAACGCTGGGCGCGCTGCAGCAGCGCATCGTGGCGCTTGAGGCGCGCGGGGCCGAGCAGGAGCAGGCGATCCGCCATGTGCTGACGATGCTTATCGAATGGCTCGAGAGCGAAACGCCCCGCCGGGCGGCTTGAACCTGAAAGGACCGACGCCGCCATGTCCGGCCCCGATCTTGGTCACCTGCTGCCCTCTGGTGCCGTGCTCAACGGCATGTCGGTCGATGTCGAGGACTGGTTCCAGGTCGGCGCATTCGAGAAGGTGATCGCGCGCGGCGAGTGGGACGGGCTGGAGCGCCGGGTCGAGGCGAACTGCGACCGCGTGCTGGCGCTGTTTGACGAGGCCGGGATCAAGGCGACGTTCTTCACGCTGGGCTGGGTGGCCGAGCGGCACCCCCGGATGATGCGCAGGATCGCCGCTCAGGGTCACGAGATCGCCAGCCACGGCTGGGACCACAAACGCGTGTTCACAATGGGCGAGGCCGCCTTTGGGGAGGATATCGCGCGGGCGCGGGCGGTGCTGGAGGATACCAGCGGGAGCGCGGTGACCGGTTACCGCGCACCGAGCTTCTCGATCGATGCGCGCACACCCTGGGCGCATGACGTGCTGGCCCAGCATGGCTATGCCTATTCCTCCAGCGTCGCGCCTATCGTCCACGATCACTATGGCTGGCGCGAGGCGCCCCGATTTGCGTTCCGCCCGATAGCAGGCTCGCCGCTGGTCGAGGTGCCGGTTACGACGGTCGAACTGGCCGGAAGGCGCATGGCGGCGGGGGGCGGCGGATTCTTTCGCCTGTTGCCCTATGCTGTCTCGCATTGGGCGGTCGACCGTGTGAACCGGCACGATGGCCGGCCGGCGGCGTTCTATTTCCATCCGTGGGAAGTCGATCCTGGTCAGCCCCGCCGCACCGACGCGCCGCTGCGTTCGCGGTTCCGGCACTATACCAACCTTTCGGCCATGGCGGGCAAGCTGCAGCGGCTGCTCGGCGCCTTCGCCTGGGGGCGGATGGACGCTGTGGTCGCGGCCGAAGCGGCGCGGCTCGATGCCGAAAAGGTCGCGGCATGAACGCGCCGTTCCGCCCATCGCTGACCAGGATACGCATTGCCGATCCTGGTGATCGCGGGGCCATCGCGCGCTTTGTCGCTGAGGCTGATGGCGCAACCCCGTTCCATCGCCCGGAGTGGCTCGAAGCGGTAACGCGGTCTACCGGCCACCCGGCCCATGTGCTGCTTGCCGAGCGCGAGGGCGCGATTGCCGCGCTGCTGCCCTTCCACGCCGCGCATTCGCCCCTATTTGGCCGGGCGCTGGTATCGACCGGCTTTGCCGTCGGTGGCGGTTTGCTGGGCGATGCGGATGCCGCACCGGAGGTTTTTGCCGCCGCAACGGAATTGGCCCGGCGGCTGACTTGCCCGACTGTCGAAGTGCGCGGCGGTGTGATGCCGGAGGACTCCGCCTGGCACATCAAGCAGGACAGCCATGCCGGCTTCGTGGCGTCGCTGGCCGCGGATGATGACGCGCAACTCACCTGGATCCCCCGCAAGCAGCGCGCCGAAGTGCGCAAGGGGCTGGCGAACGCGATGGAAGTCCGCGTCGGGCGGGAGCGGCAGGACCGCGACTGGCACTATGCCGTCTATGCCGAATCCGTGCGCAATCTCGGCACGCCGGTGTTCCCGCGCGCGCTGTTCGAGGCGGTGATGGACGCTTTCGGCGAGGACGCGGACATTCTCACCGTGCTGCATGAGGGCCGCGCCGTGGCCTCGGTCCTCAGCCTCTACCATCGCGGTGCCGTCATGCCCTACTGGGGCGGCGGCGTGCATGCGGCGCGCAGCCTGCGTGCCAACGACGTGATGTATTACGCGCTGATGTGCCACGCCCGCGTTCGGGGCTGCGACCGCTTCGATTTCGGCCGTTCCAAGACCAATACCGGGGCCTATAACTTCAAGCGCAACTGGGGCTTTGAGCCGCAGCCGCTGAGCTATGCCGTGTGGAGCGCGGATGGCGCGCCTCCGCGCGACGTCAATCCGCTGAGTCCGCGCTACAAGGCCAAGATCGCGCTGTGGCAGAAGCTCCCCTTGAGCGTCGCCAACCGCGTCGGGCCGTTCATCGCGCGAGGGCTGGCGTGAGCGAAGTCCTGTTCCTCGCGCACCGCGTGCCATTCCCGCCGGACCGGGGGGACAAGATCCGCTCGAACCACTTTCTGCGCCGGATTGCGGAACTGGCGCCGGTGCATGTCGGCGCGCTGGCGGACGATGCGGCAGATCTTGCGCAGGAAAGCGCGGTCGCAGCGATTTCGCAGAGCCACTGCATTGTACGCCGGAACGCACCGCTGCAGCTCGCGGCCTTGTCGGCGCTGGGGCAGGGGCTGCCGGTCAGCCTCGCTGCCTTCTCGTCTGCGAAACTGCAGCGCTGGGTTCATGCGGTGCTGGAAGCACGACCGATTTCGGCGATCTTTGTCTTTTCGGGCCAGATGGCGCAATATGTGCCGCCGGAATTCCGGGGCCGCGTGGTGATGGACTTTGTCGACGTCGATTCGGCAAAATTCGAGGCCTATGCCCAGACCGGCGCCCTTGCGCGACGGCTGCTCTATGCCCGAGAGGCGCGGCTCCTGCGCCGGTTCGAGGAAGCGACCGCGCGCCGGGCGACGACCAGCCTCTTTGTCAGCCGCGAGGAGCGCGCGCTGTTCGAAAGCCGCCTTTCTGGCGCCGCGCGGCCAGACGTGCGCGCTCTGGGCAACGGCATCGATACCGAGCTGTTCGATCCGGGTGTGGTTCAGCCCGCACCGGAATTGGCGGGCGAGGGGCCAGCGATCGTGTTCACCGGGCAGATGGACTATCCGCCCAATATCACCGCAGTCGAACTCTTCGCGCATCAGGTAATGCCGCTGATCCGGCAGGCGCACCCGCAAGCCCGTTTCGCTATTGTCGGCCGGGCCCCGACACCGGCGGTCCGCGCGCTGGAGGGCGTGGGCGGCACGATGGTGACCGGCGCGGTGCCCGATGTGCGGCCCTGGCTGGCCGGCGCGGATATTGTCACAGCACCGCTCCTCATCGCGCGCGGTATCCAGAACAAGGTGCTCGAAGCGATGGCCATGGCGCGGCCGGTGCTGCTGACACCAGCGGCTGCAACAGGCATCGGCGGCGTGGACGGCGAGCACTTTGCCCTTGCCGAAGCCCCGCTGGCACTCGCCGGACGCGCGCTCGCATTGCTGTCGGATCGCGCGGCGGCTGAAGCCCTGGGCGCATCGGCGCGGCGCTTCGTGATTGCGGAATGCGGCTGGGACCGCATGCTGGCACCGCTGCAGGCGCTGATCGGTGCGCAGACCGATGTCGCCTGAAGGTGCGCTTCCGGCCAGGCCGCTCGGCCTGATGGCGCGTGTGCCGGATCACTGGCGCTCGCCGATGATCCAGCTGGCAGCCACGTGGCTCGTCCTGATCGCATTGTTCTTCGGCGACTGGCGCGAGATGGCGCAGCAGTGGTGGGACAGCTCGACCTACAACCATATCCTGCTCATTCCGCCGATCCTCGGCTGGCTGGCGATGCAGCGCGCCAGCGAGACCGCGCAGCTTGCCCCACGCCCATGGTGGCCGGGGCTGGTGGTGATGGGCGGCGCCGTGTTCCTCTGGGTCCTAGGCGATTTCTCTGGCCTCAGCCTTGCGCGGCAGCTGGCGGTGGTCGTGATGCTGCAAGCTGCGACACTGGCGCTGCTTGGCCCGCGCGTGGCGGCCGCGCAGCTGTTTCCGCTGGGCTACATGCTGGCGCTGGTGCCGTTCGGGGACGAGCTCATCCCGTTTCTCCAGACGATCACGGCCAAGCTGACCATGGTGCTGCTGGCGCTCACGCAGATCCCGGCCTCTATCGACGGCGTCTTCATCACCACGCGCTTCGGCTATTTTGAAGTGGCGGAGGCATGCTCGGGGGTGAAATTCCTGGTCGCGATGATCGCCTATGGCGCGCTTGTCTCGAACGTATGCTTTGCCAGCTGGGGACGCCGCGCCGGGTTCATGGCACTTTCAGTTATCGTGCCGGTACTGGCGAACGGCCTGCGCGCATGGGGCACGATCTACATCGCCAGCTGGCGCGGGATCGAGTTTGCCGCGAGCTTCGACCACATTTTCTACGGCTGGGTATTCTTCGCGCTGGTGATGGGCCTTGTCATGGCGGTCGGCTGGCGCCTTTTTGATCGCAAGGTCGATGCGCCGCTGGTCGACGCGGAGGCCATCGCCGCATCGCCACTGCTCGGGCGGCTGGAGCGAATGACATTGCCGCTTCCTGCGGCACTCGGAGGGATCGCAGCTCTCGCGCTCGCAGGCCTTGCATGGAGCTTGGCAGCAAGCCGGATCGTGGCGCCCATACCGGACTATATCGCCCTGCCCGAGGTGCCGGGCTGGCATTTCGACGATCGCAGCCCGCGCTTCGAATGGCATCCGCTGCACACCGGCGCCGATCACCGGCTGGTGGCGCGATATAGCGATGGCAAAGGCCATGTCGTCGACCTCTCGTTTGCGCTCTATGCCGCGCAAGGTGACGGGAAGGAGGCGGGCGGCTTCGGTCAAGGCGCCTTGCCGATGGGCAGCCGCTGGGCTTGGGAAGCGCCGGGAATCGGCTTTCCGGAGGCTAAGAGCGACGTGATCCAGGCGCCGGGGCCGATCCACCGCCTCGCTGTGACATGGCTGCGTACCGGTGACCTGCTGACTGGCAGCAATACTCGCCTCAAACTCGCCAACATGGCAGACCGGCTGCTGCTGCGCCCGCGTCCGACGATGACATTGATCCTCTCCGCCGAAGCGGATGAGGCTACGCCGCCCGAGGACGCGATCCGTTCGTTCCTAGCCGCCACCGGTCCCATCGCGCCGTGGATGGACCGCATGGCGCGCGTCCGGTAAGCGCGGCTCCACCATGTGCGGCATCGCCGGAATCTTCCACACCGAGGGCCTGAAGCCCGTCGACCCGGACCGCATCGCGCGGATGTGCGCGGTCGCATCGCATCGCGGGCCGGACGGGCAGGGGGTGTGGACCGCGCCGGGTGTCGGCCTAGGCCATTTGCGCCTCGCCATCATCGACCTTGCCGGATCGCCGCAGCCGATGGCCTCGTCCGACGGCACGGCGATGCTGGTGTTCAACGGCGAGATCTACAACTTCCGCGAACTGCGCCGGGAGCTGCAGGCAGACGGCGCGACGTTCCGCACGGACGGCGACAGCGAAGTGATCCTCGCCGCGTGGCAGAAGTGGGGCGTGAACTGCCTGCCACGCCTCCACGGCATGTTTGCTTTCGCGCTCTATGATCTGAGGCAGCGCACCCTGCTGCTGGCGCGCGACCGGCTGGGGGTGAAACCGCTGCATATGGCGACGCTCGCCGATGGCAGCGTGATCTTCGGCTCAGAGCTCAAGCAACTGCTGGCGCATCCCTCGCTGCGGCGCGAGATCGATCCGCTGGCGGTGGAGGACTACCTCACCTGGGGCTTCGTGCCCGATACGCGCGCGATCCTGAAGGGCGTGGAAAAGCTGCCGGCAGGCCACTACCGTCTGTTGCGCCATGATGCGCCGCCGCCGCCGCCGGTGCAGTGGTGGGACGTCTCGTTCGAACGGCGAGAGCGCGGCAGCGAGGCCGATCTCGGCGCGCGCCTGCTGCATCACATGCGCGAGGCGGTGACCTCGCGCATGGTAGCCGATGTGCCGCTGGGGGCGTTCCTGTCGGGCGGGGTGGACAGCTCCAGCGTCGTCGCGCTGATGGCCGAGGCGAGCCGCGAGCCGGTCAAGACCTGCACGATCGGGTTCGATGTGAAGGCGCTGGATGAGACGGAATATGCCGGGCGGATTGCCGCGCAATACGGCACCGAGCATCATCAGCGCAGCGTCGGCGCCGATGACTTCGCGCAGGTCGATACGCTCGCTGCCATGTTCGACGAGCCGTTCGCGGATGCATCAGCCTTGCCGACCTGGCGAGTCTCGCAATTGGCGCGCGAACATGTGACCGTTGCGCTTTCGGGTGACGGTGCGGACGAGGCCTTTGCAGGATATCGCCGCCAGACCTTCCAGCACCGCGAGGAACAAGTGCGCGCTTTCCTGCCCGGCGCGCTCAGAAAGCCGCTGCTCGGCGGGCTGGGGGCTGTCTATCCCAAGCTCGATTGGGCACCGCGCCCGTTGCGGGCCAAGACGACGCTGCTCAGCCTCGCCGGAAGCGGCGAGGAGGGCTATGCGCGCGCCTTGGCGGTGACTGGTCCTGAACTGCGCAGCGCGCTTTATTCCGACGAATTCCGGCGGTTGCGCGGGGGGTATCGCGCTGAACAGCCGTTCGTTCAGCTGATGCGCGGTGCTCCGGCCCGCAGCGGGCTCGACCGCGCGCAGTACGCCGACCTCAAGTTCTACTTGCCGGGTGATATCCTGACCAAGGTCGACCGCACCAGCATGGCCGTCAGCCTGGAGGCACGCGAGCCGCTGCTCGACCATCGCCTGATCGAATTCGGTGCGCGCCTGCCGGAGCGGCTGCGCGTGCGCGGGACGACCGGCAAGTGGCTGATCAAGCAGACAATGCGCCGCTATCTGCCTGAGGACATCCTGTTCCGCCCGAAAATGGGCTTCGTGACGCCGATCGCAGCCTGGCTGCGCGGACCGCTGGCAGGGGAGGCCCGGCAGGTGGCTCATGGCGGCACTCTTGCACGCACCGGCTGGTTCGACACGGCCCGCCTTGCCGCGCTGGCCGAGGCGCATATCGCTGGAACAAGCGACCACAGCCGTTTGATCTGGCAATTGCTGATGCTGGACCGAAGTTTGAGGATAATTATTTAAATTCAATATCTTGAAAACATTCATAGCTGAATCTGGCTGGTGAACCTTAAACCAATATCAACCATTGTGGATTAAGCCCGGGTGTCACCACCCCGTTTTGGGCAGTCCATGCGTCAGTTTTTGCGATCAACATTGGGCTTGTCCCTAGTCGCCACGTTGCTGATGGCAACGTTCGCGCTCGGGGAGCCGATTGCTCACGTCTATTGGAACGTCGGGTACAAAAACGTAGAGCACAGCGCAAAGGACAGCATCGTACTTGTGACGGTCAACGATCGTCCGCGTTGGACTACAGCGGAATTGGCGAACCTGCTCGGTCGGCTGCGCGTGCAGATGCCTCGTCGCGTCATCTTCGACGCCGCCATTCCCGCAGGAGAGAACGCCGACGGCGATGCTCGGATGGCAGAAGTTATCCGGAGCTTCGGCGATGACATTACCTTTGTCGCTCGCGGTGAAAAGGCAAACAACTTCAACGGCAAGTCTTTCTCCATGCCGCCGCGACGGATCATCGGTGGTGCACGTGTGGCACTCTCGACATGGCAGACCAACTTCCTCGAAAATGCCGTTGCTGCGCCGTACCAGGTGTTTGACGGCAATCGCGTCTACACGACCCTGAGCACCGAGCTTACGGGCGTACATTCAGGCTTCGAACGGACCTACTTCCCGGACTTTTCCGTCGATCCAGATACGATCCGCCAGTTTCCTTCGCAGCGCCTGTTTGAGAACACGATCCCAGCCAGCACGCTGACCGGTCGGACGGTCATTGTGACGGCTCCGGACCGGGTATCCGCGGTGCGTTACTTCGGCCATGGCATGGTACCAGCCATCGCGCTTGATATTGCAGGCGCACATGGCCTTGAACTGCCTTTCTCGTTGTCGCTCGGACAGTTTTTGGGATCACTGCCGATCCTCATTCTGGTTGTCGCGCTGGTTGCGCTGGGAGCCGGGGCCGCAGGGCGGCGCAAGGCCATGTTCTATACCCTTGCACTCGTCGCAACTCTCTTGCTGCCGATGGCGCTGCGGCTGCAGGGGATCGTGTTCCCACCGGACTGCGCAATCCTGTTCCTTGCAACCTATGGCGGCTTGCGCCTTTGGCAAAAGCGAATCCGCCGCATCCAGCTAACCAGCGCATCGGGCCTGCCCAATCTGCTGGCGCTTGCCAATGATCCTCTGCCGGTGGGTTCGGACCTCGTTGTCGCTGTGATCGCGCGGTATGAAGAGATTCTAACGACTTTGCCGCGCGAACTGCACGGAGAATGGGCACGCCAGATCGCTCGGCGCATCACGGCTGGATCGGGTACGACTACCATCTACCATGGCGAAGGCGGCCAGTTCGGCTGGTGTGAGGAGGCGCGGCCCCTCGAGATGCAACTCGATCACCTAGAGGGCTTGCGCGCGCTGTTCGCCGCCCCTCTCATCATCGGCAGCTATACATTCGATACGAACATCCACTTCGGCCTCGATCGCAATGAAGGCCTTGATACCTCGACCCGGGTCAATTCTGCATTGGCCAGCGCAAACGAGGCGCTCAGCAACGGACGCAGCATCGAATTGTTCGAGGCGCAGCGGCTCGCGGAGGCACCCTGGGAGCTTTCGCTGCATGCGCGCATCGAGGAAGGGCTGCGCAATGGCGACATCTGGCTGGCCTACCAGCCCCAGTGGCACATCGCCGAAAACCGGATCTGCGGCGCCGAGGCGCTGATCCGCTGGAACCACCCGACGCGTGGACCCATTTCTCCCGATGCGTTCATCCTGCAAGCCGAGCGAGCGGGTCGGATCGATGCCTTGACCTATTGGGTTCTGGACCTTGCCATCACCGCCGCGCTCGCGCTGAATACGCGCGGACCGCGCTTCCAGATGAGCGTGAATCTGTCCGCTCAGATGGTCGACAAGTCTGACCTCGTGGCCAATTTCGCGCGCATCGTTGAACGCCGTGGCATTGATCCGACGCTGTTGACGGTCGAGGTGACCGAGACCTCGAGTGTGCGCAACCGCCCGGTGGCGTGCCAGAATCTCACTCGGCTGCGGGAGATGGGCTTCCGGCTGTCGATCGACGATTTCGGCACCGGCGAGGCGAGTCTTGCCTACCTCGCCGACCTGCCCAGCGACGAACTCAAAATCGATCGCCGCTTCGTGTCGCGGATTACCTCCAGTCCGCGCGATGCGACCATCGTCGCCAACACGATCTCGCTTGCCCACGCACTAGGGCAGACAGTCGTTGCCGAGGGTATCGAAGATCCGGAAACGCTGGCTGTGCTCCGCGATCTGGGCTGCGATCTTGCCCAAGGCTATCACCTTGGGCGGCCACAAGCCTTCGAGCAGCTTGAGAAGGCCTACGACGAGAGCCTCCTCCAATTTCGAACAGCTTAATGCTTGTTAACCATGCTTGATAATGCTATCCGAGGGTTACCAAAACCTTACGGAGGCTTTTATGTGGTCGATCTGGCGGTACCTCGTATCCTAATCCTTTCTCAATAGCGGGTATTCTGGTTGTCAGATGCCCGCTTTTTGATTCTGGCTGGGTATTCCTCGGTGAGTCGAGGTCCTTCGCGTTTGCTCTGTCTGCGTTGAGCAGACTGGATGGCGTTAAGCAATTAACCAAGGCGCCAGGTGCGACATTCGTCGTCAGCCTTCAATTGAAGAGCGCACATTTGGCGAGCGTTGCTTCTGCTGCTGGGCTACGTCGAAAACGTTCTGAATCTCAAGCCTCGCCGTGGCCCAGCGCGAGATACTCGCGGCTTTGCATCTCGATCAGACGGCTGACCGTGCGTTCGAACTCGAAGCGGCCGTCGCCGGCCGGATAGAGCTCCGCAGGCTCGGCATCGGCGGTCGCGATCAGATTGACCTTGTGCTCATAGAGCGCGTCGATCAGCGTTACGAACCGCGCGGCCTCGTTGCGCTGGTCCGGCCCCAGTTTCGGGATGCCGACCAGGATCACCGTGTGGTAGTTGCGCGCAATCGCGAGGTAGTCCGCAGCACCGCGTGCCTCGCCGCACAGGCGCTTGAAGCTGAACACGGCAACGCCCTTCAGGCTCTTGGGCACATGCAATACGCGTCCGCCGCCCAGATCAAGTGCCCCCGCCGGGACATGCACGCTGTCTTCCGGCGGATAGTCGGTCATGCGGAAGAACGCCTCGCGCACGTCTGCCGTCGCCTCCGGACCATTGGGCACGTGCCAGGTGCCGACACCCTGCATGCGCACCATGCGGTAGTCGGTCGGGCCGTTGAGTGCGACCACATCCAGCTGGTTCTCGATCAGCGCGATGAAGGGGAGGAAGTGCTCCCGGTTGAGCCCGTCCTTGTAGAGTTCGCCCGGTGCCCGGTTCGAGGTGGTCACCACGGTGACGCCGAGATCGGCGATAAGCGCGGTGAACAGGCGCCCCATGATCATCGCGTCGGCGCTGTTGTTCACCACCATTTCATCGAACGCCAGCACGCGCGCCTCGGCGGCAAGCGCGGCGGCGACGGGGGGGATGGGGTCGCCGCGCTCCTTCTGCCGTTCCACCCGCAACCGCGCATGAACGTCGAGCATGAACTCGTGGAAGTGCGCGCGGCGCTTGGGCCCGGCTTCCAGCGTATCGTGGAACAAGTCCATCAGCATCGACTTGCCGCGCCCGACACCGCCCCACATGTAGAGCCCGCGCGGAGGGGCAGGGGGCTTGCTGCCGAGCAGGCGGCCGACGAGGCCGGGTTTCGGGACGGGGCGCTCCAGATCGCGCTGGAGGGCGTCGAGGCGGGCGGCGGCAGCGGCTTGTTCAGGATCAGGCTTCAGTTCGCCTGC
>NZ_LJHZ01000107.1:0-3938 GCF_001296055.1 Novosphingobium sp. AAP93 | reverse complement strand
CCGCCGTATCGCCGTTCAGCAGCTTGAGGCGGGCGAAACTGGCGAGAGTCGGCGCGTGCTTCGGATCGACGGCCAGCGCGGACTGGAAGGCCTGCTCCGCCCCGGCCCTGTTGTCGCCGGTCAGCAGCGCGAGGCCCTTGAGGCGCAGGCCGGCGGCGGACTTGTCATCGCCCAGCGCCGTCAAGGCTTCCTGCGTCTGCCCGCGCAGCAAGGCGGCTTCGGCGAGGAGGCGGCCCAAATCGGCGGGCTTGCTGGCGAGGGCGGCGAGCTTTTCGAGGCTGGCCCCGGCCGCGATGCCGTCGCCCATAGCGAGCGCGTTGCGGGCGTGGAGTTCGAGCAGGCCTGCGTCGTTCGGATTGGCGGCCATCGCGATCCCGAGATCGGTCTGCGCCGCGAGATAGTTGTGCGCGGCAAATTCGGCGCGGGCCTTGGCGGCGGCGGCCTTGGGATCGGCGCCGCAGCCGCCGACCATCAGGGCCATCGCCAGGGCCGAGAGCGCGAGGGCGGACGGGAATTTGCGGTTCATCGGATCGGTTCCTTCGGCGCCCGCACCGGGGGCATTACATTCGGAACGGACCTAACCGGCAATCCTTGAAGTTTTGGTGAAGAGGACGTGAATTCAGCCGACCCAGCCGGCGATGGCGCCTGCCTCGATCCCCTTGCCCAAGGTGAAGCTGGAACCGATCGCCGCGACAACGGCAGTGCGCCGGTCTAGGCCCAGCAATTCGCGCAGGCGGACGGTTGCCTCGATCCCGGTGCAGTGCGCGGCGAGCAGATAGGAGAGGCCCTTGAGCCGCGCGGCGGTTTCCACCAGCACGGCATCGCGGGCGGCGAACAAGTGGATGCCGCCGATCACCGCAACCAGCCGCGCGTCACCGGTGATCGCCTTGGCATGCTCGGCGATGTTCATGATCCCGGCATGGCCGCAGCCGGTGACGATGACCACGCCCTGCGCGGTATCGATGACCAGTGAAGTATCCTCGCGCAGTGTATCGGGAAAGAGTTGGCCGCCTGTCTTGATGAAGAGGCCGGGGTTCCAGTTCGTCTCGGCATGGCCGCGCGGCACTGGCCCGGTGAGCCACACGCCGGAGGCGATCTCGGCCGGACCGGACAGCTGCTGGATGCGGCCGCCGGTATCGAGATAGGCCTTGGCGAGCGCCGGGAAGCCGTTCTCGCTCTCGCCCTTCCCATCCTTGTGATAGCGCGGCTCGAAGATGCCCTCCCCCACATAGAGGTGCGAGAGCGCACCGGGATTCTTTTGCATCAGGGCCTTGCGCAAGGTGATCAGCCCGCCGGTGTGGTCATCGTGGAAATGCGAGATCACCACATCCTCGACGGTGGAAAGATCGATGTGCAGTGCCTCGGTATTCTTGAGGACAACATCGGGATTCGCGCCGGTATCGAACAGGACGCGTCGGCCATCGACCTCGACAAGCGCAGCATAGCCCCATTCGCCGAGGCCCTCGTAATCGGCCAGCATGGTGGAAAGCGTGGTGACCTTGACTGCTTGCGCCTGATGGCCGGCGCCCGATGCAGCGCGTGCCGCAGTGCCGGTCAATGCCGCAAGGAGCAGCAGCGTCCATGCCATCCAGTGCTTCATATCGCCCGCGCCCCCTTGACCTTGCCGCTTGGGGATACCATCGCGCGCTTCACGGCATCGGGCAAGCCATTCGCCCGCTGCGATGGACAAGGATCGAACGATGGGTTTTCGCTGCGGGATTGTCGGGCTGCCGAACGTGGGCAAGTCGACGCTGTTCAACGCGCTGACCGAGACACAGGCGGCGCAGGCGGCGAACTATCCGTTCTGCACGATCGAGCCGAACATCGGCAACGTGGGCGTGCCCGATCCGCGGCTGGACAAGCTGGCGGCCATCGCGGGGAGCCAGAAGATCATCCCGACGCAGCTGGGCTTTGTCGATATCGCCGGGCTGGTGCGCGGGGCCTCGAAGGGCGAAGGTCTCGGCAACCAGTTCCTCGGCAATATCCGCGAGGTGGACGCGATTGTTCACGTGCTGCGCTGCTTCAAGAACGCGGACATCCAGCATGTCGACAACAAGGTCGATCCGATCTCGGACGCGGAGACGGTCGAGACGGAGCTGATGCTTTCGGACCTCGAAAGCCTCGAGAAGCGGGTGCCCGCCGCGCAGAAGAAGGCGGCGCAGGGCGACAAGGAAGCCAGGATCACCGCTTCGGTGCTGGGGCAGGCGCTGGAACTGCTGCGGCAGGGCAAGCCCGCGCGGCTGACGGTGCCCAAGGACGACGAGGAAGCGCGCGTGTTTGCACAGGCGCAGCTGATTACCGCCAAGCCGGTGCTCTATGTGTGCAACGTGGAGGAAGAGGCGGCGGCGACCGGCAACGATTTCTCGGCGCGCGTGATCGAGAAGGCCAGGGCCGAGGGTGCCAATGCGGTGATCGTCTCCGCCGCGATCGAGGCCGATATCGTGACGATGCCGGTCGAGGACCGCGCCGAGTTCCTGAGCGCGCTGGGGCTGGAGGAAGCGGGGCTCGCGAAGATCATCCGCGCCGGGTACGACCTGCTGCACCTCCTGACGTTCTTCACCGTCGGGCCAAAGGAAGCGCGGGCGTGGACGATCCACGCCGGGGCCAAGGCGCCCGAAGCGGCGGGCGAGATCCATTCGGACATGCAGCGCGGCTTCATCCGCGCCGAGACGATTGCCTACGAGGACTTCGTCACGCTGGGCGGCGAAGCGGCGGCGCGCGATGCGGGCAAGCTGCGGCAGGAAGGCAAGGAATACGTGGTGCGCGACGGCGACGTGATGCACTTCAAGTTCAACGTGTAAGGTACTGGGCAGATGCAGTATTACGAGGATCTGGAAGTCGGCCGGGTGACGAAGTACGGGCACTATGAGGTCACGCGCGAGGAAGTGATGGACTTCGCGCGCAAGTACGACCCGCAGGCCTTCCACCTCGACGACGAGGCTGCGGCGAAGACGCATTTCGGGCGGCTTTCGGCCAGCGGCTGGCACACGGCGGCGATGACGATGTCGATGACCGTGGCCAACATGCTGAACAACAAGCAGGCGGGGCTCGGCTCGCCGGGGGTGGATGAACTGCGCTGGATCAAGCCGGTCTATCCCGGCGACACGCTGCGCTGCGAGAACACGCTGCTGGAAAAGCGCCGCAGCAAGTCGAAGCCGGAAATGGGCATCATCAAGGGCGAGACCAAGGTCTACAACCAGCATGACGAGCTGGTGATGAGCTTCAAGGCGCTGGGGCTGGTGGCGACGCGCGATCCCGGCGGCGCGGACTGAATGGAGATCCGGCCCTATCAGCCGGCGGATTTTGGCGCGCTGGATGACCTCTGGCGCGAGGCTTTCCCGAACGATCCGCCGCGCAACCGGGCCGAGCGGTCGATTCCGGCCAAGCTGGCGATGAACGACGACTTGCTGTTTGTCGCGGTGGAGGACGGCGTGGTGATCGGCTCGATCATGGCCGGGTATGACGGGCACCGGGGGTGGCTCTATTCGGTGGCGGTGCGCCAGTCGGCCAAGCGGCGCGGCGTGGGCACGGCGCTGGTGCAGAGGGCGGAAGCGGCGCTGCGGGCGCTGGGGTGCCCCAAGATCAACCTGCAGGTGCGCAGCACGAATGCGGCGGTGATCGCGTTCTACCGAGGACTGGGCTTCGCGGTGGAAGACCATATCAGCATGGGGCGGCTGCTGTAGGCGGGTTAGGGCCCGTCGGATTCGACGGCGAGTGAAATACCTCAGTAGTTCGTCATTGCGAGCGCAGCGAAGCAATCCAGAGCGTCATGTGCGCCCGCCCTGGATTGCTTCGCTACGCTCGCAATGACGAGGACTGGGATAGGACTCTGCGGCCTGTTGGATTTGCGGGCGCGGCGCTTCGGGCGATGGGCATTGGGGAGTGATCGCGCGACCGGTGCGGCGCCTGCACTGGCGCTGCGGGGAGGGCGTCGTGTT
>NZ_LJHZ01000106.1:0-1476 GCF_001296055.1 Novosphingobium sp. AAP93 | reverse complement strand
GGCGCGAAGCGGCGCGCGCGGATTTTACCCCCTGACGCGGTTTTGGACGCGAGGGCTGCCAGCGGCTGAGACAGGATTGTGCGTGAAGCCCCCTCCATGCGCGAAGGTGTGACGCGTGGGGCAGAGGGCGTCAAGCCGAGGCGCGCGGCCCCGTCAGGCGGCGTGTTTGGCGTCCTCGATCTCGCCCACGCCGGTGAGCGTGAACGCGCCGGTGCCGGGAAGCTCCACGCGCAGCTCCAGCTTGCCGCCGGCGGCCTCCACGAACCGCCGCAGCGTGGAGAGGTAGAGGTCCGCCTGGCGCTCGATCTTGACCACTGAAGGCTGCTTGATCCCGAGGCTCTGGGCGATCTGCTCCTGGCTGCGCTCGGCGAGCTTGCGCAGCGCCTTGAGGCCTTCGACCTCCCGGTGCAGCTCGGCGGCACGGGCCTTGATGCGCTCCTGCCGTTCCTTCGGAAGGCGCGCCATCATCTCTTCGTGGGTGATCGGCATATCGCTTATCCTTTCAACGTCTCGAGGTGCTCGGCGAACCGGGCATCGGCCTTGGCGATCAGGCCCTTGTAGAACCGCTTCTGCGAGCGCCCGCTCTTGTCGCCTGCCACCAGGATGATGGCGCGGCGCCTGGGATCGAACGCGAACGCCACCCGCCACACCCCGTCGTCAGCCGTGAAGCGCAGTTCCTTCATGTTGGCGTACTTCGATCCATCGAGGGTGTCGGCATGAGGCCTGCCGAGCCTCGGACCGCTCACGGTCAACAGTTCAACCAGCGCCAGCAACTCATCCTGCACAGGCTCTGCCAGCGCCTCCATCTCGGGGAGGAAGGCATCGTGATAGAGAACCGTCCAGACCATGCAGGCATATACCTCAGAAGCTATAATTTGTCTATAGCCCAAGGGCTATACAGACCCGGGGCTCGCGTGACACGATCCGGCGTACTTTCCCGGATCGGCAAGGGGCTGCGATGCTGCGCATCGAGCCGGGATTTCAGATACACACCCCACGCACGCGTGCAGCACGGGATGCGGCGGGTTTGGCGGGAGGCTATCCGCGCGCGCTTGTGCCAGGCGCGGAAGCGATCGGCGGTTTTGCAGGCTTTGCAGGGCGCGCGGTTAGCGCGCTCTATGCCTCGTCGGCGTCGGCGTTAGCCTCGGCATCGAGCAGGGCAAGCAGCGTTTCCGCCTCATCGCCGGCGCTGCCGGCGCGGGCGGCAAGACGCGAGCGGATCGGCTTTGCCGGGTGCGTGGCGGTATGGACGGCTTTCAGGGCCTTGATCGAGACCTGGGTGTAGATCTCGGTGGTCTTGAGGTCGGCGTGCCCCAGCATCGCCTGGATGAACCGCACGTCCGCCCCGTTCTCCAGCATCAGGGTCGCCATGGTGTGGCGGAACATGTGGCAAGAACCGCGCTTGCCGATCCCGCTGTCATTGACCGCCTCGCGCACGATCTCCGCCACCCGCTCCAGCCCCAGCGCCTGCCCGTA
>NZ_LJHZ01000105.1:0-9383 GCF_001296055.1 Novosphingobium sp. AAP93 | reverse complement strand
CGGCGGGGAGGGCTTCGGAGGTCTTCACGTCGCCGCCCGCCGCGAGGGCCGCCGCCTCGATCCGATCGCGCAAGGCCTCGCCCGCCTCGTCGGCATCGGGGGCCGCCATGAACAGCGCGCGCATTTCGCCCACCTGCCGCTCGGCCTCGGCCTGCAGGGCGCTCAGCGAACCGATGCGCTTCTCGTTCGCATGGAACGTCTGCACCAGCGCGTCCCGCCGCGCGGCGCGCTCGGTGAACCCTGAAACCAGCGGGCCGATCACCACGGTCAGCACCAGCGAGGCCGCCAGCACGAGGATCAGCACGGCAACAAGCTTGCGCTCGCGGGGCGAGAGCAACCTCATTCGCCGTCCCTCCCGCGCGGGGTGAGCACGATATCGAAGGGGCGCCCGGTCTCGCTCTGCGCTTCAGCCTCGGCGCGATTGGCGCGCACGCTGGCGAAGAGGCCCGAGGCCTTGAGCGCGGCGACGACATTGACCCCCGGCGCGGCATAGCCTGCCAGATGCACGGCCTTGCCATCCCATTCGAAGCGCTGGATCCAGGCCTTGTCCGGCAGCACGGTGCCAACCTTGGCCATCAGCCGCAGCGGCTGACCTGCGGTGCGCTTGGCATTGAGCGCCTGCACGATCCGCCCGTTGCCGATCACCCGGTCCTCGATGCGCCGGACGGCCATGAGTGCGGGGGCCTGTGTATCGACAAGCGCCTGCAGGCGGTCCACCTGCTGCTGATCGCGCAGCACTGCCGTGCCGATATTGGCAAGCAGCAGCACGGCCACCACAGCCCACCAGAACCGTGCGACGGCGGGACGCGGGGGCAGCAGGCCAGCCTCGCGCATCGCCGGTGCCAGATCGAAATCGGTCCGCTCGCCCGCTGCATCGAGCGGACCGATGTGCGCGGGGACGACGCCTGCCGCCTGCGCGGCCTCGGCAATCTCGCGCGCGCGGATTATCGGAAGTGCGCCGACTTGCACGCGCACCATGTCTGCCCCGCTGCCGGCTGTGTCGGCAGGCCCCAGCGTGCGGATGCCGATCACCACGCTGTCCGCCGGGACGGGCATGATCCTGTCGGCATCGAGCGCGATCAGCGCCGCGAGATCGGCTTGCGGCAGGCGCGGCAGGGTGAGCGTGCGCACGAGGCACAGTTCGGGCGGGATCACCAGCGTGTCGACGCCTCGGCGGCTCGCCGCGATCACGGCGCCCTGCTCATAGCGGTGCCATGCGGTGAGGCCGCTGCTCCTGACCACGCCCGCCGGGAGCAGCTCCGCCAGTTCGTGCAGCCACCAGTCGAACCCGCCGCGCGCAAGCCGCGCCAGCGTCGTCATGTCCGAATTGAGCAGTTCGGAGAGGTTCATGGCGTCTCTGCGCAGTCGAAAGTCTTCCGGCCGCCCTGACAGCCGAGGCGCACCCCGCTGAGCGGCCGCACCATCAGCACCGGCCATGGGCGCGCATCGCCCTTGGCGAAGGCGAGGCGGATGCGCACCAGCTTGGGCGGCTGCGCGCGGGCCTGCCAGCGGCTCTGCCACGCGTCGCGTCCGGTGATCCGGTCGGTGCCGTAGTAGGCGATGTCGAGCCGCTCGACGCCGTCCAGCAGCGGGGCTGCATTCCACCCATCCACCGACGAGGCACCGAGATCGCGGCCCGCCAGCAGCGGCACAGTATACAGAACAAGTTCGCCACGCGGAGTTCGGCGCAAGCGCAGCGCCTGCAACTGGTGCGCGCCATCCGCAGCGAAACCGGGCGCGGTGAAGGTCAGCTCTTCGGGGTAGCCGACCAATGCGATCGTATCGCCAAGCCCGCGCGGATCGACTTGCGTGCGCATCTGTTCGAGCCGCGCGCGCAGCACGGTCTGCACGGAAACGACCTGTTCGAGTGCTGTGGACTGCCGCTGTGCGGAGCCGTCGAGCCGGGCGATCAGGTTCACCACGCCCGCGATCAGGGCCGAGATCATGCCGAACAGCGCGAGCGCGACCAGCATTTCGGCGAGCGTGAAGCCGGCGTCGTGCCGGGCGCGGCGGGGGAGGGCAGCGGCGCTCATTGCCGGGCTTTCAGCGAGGTGAGCCGGGCGAGGGTGCGGCCAGAGGCGGCATCGCTGACTTCGACGCGCACCGTCCGCAGCGCGAGGCCATCCGCCGCCGCCTCCGTATAGGCTTCGCTGGTGATCGCCCAGGCGAGGCGGCCATCGGTGCCGCGCGCCGGGATCGGTGAGCCGGGGCCCGGCACGCTTGCTGCCGCCAGCACCGAGCGCGCCAGCAGGAGCGCCTGCCGCTGATCGGCGGCGACGGTCGCGGTGCGCCCCATCTGCCAGACCGTGTCGTAGACCAGCGCTGCCATCAGCGCAGCGATGGCGAGCGCCACCAGCGCCTCGACCAGCAGGAAGCCGCGCTCCTTGGGACCCGGTTGCATCGCCTAGGCCCCCTTTCCGGCGCCGACACGCGGGATGTCGAAGATGGTCTGCGCGCGGCCGGTGCCGAGCGTGAGCCGTCCGCCGGTCGCGCTGCCATCGGGGTAGAACAGGACGGTGCGGGGCTGCAGCGACAGTGGTGCGGTGGTCGAAATGGTAATGCGGCGCGTATCGGCGATCAGCAGCCCCGAGGCGTCTGCGCTCAGCGCCACCGGAACGCCTCTGCGCATGGCCGCAGACCGGGCCGCCGCCATGCCTGCCACGACCTGTTCGCGGAGCAGGCGCTGCTGTACGGCGCCGCGCGCCGTCTCGATCCGGGGATAGAGCAGTCCCGCGATCAATCCGGTGATCGCCAGCACCACGAGCATCTCGAGCAGCGTGAAGCCGCGCACGGCAGGTGGGGGAAGGGAGGGAGCGGCGCGGTGCATGGCTTACCAGTTGCCGTGATCCTTGGCCTCGCCGCTGCCGCCTTCGGCATTGTCGGAACCCAGCGTATAGACGTCGACTTCGCCGTGCTTGCCGGGGACGGAATAGCGATAGGGATTGCCCCAGGGATCGGTCAGCGCCGCCGCATTGGGCAAGTAGGGCCCGCGCCAGTCGGCCATGCCCGGCGGCTGGGTGACGAGCGCCTGCAGCCCCTCCTGCGCGCTGGGATAGCGCCCGGCATCGAGCCGCAGCAGCTTGAGCGCCGCATCGACGTTCTTGACCTGCACCGCCGCCGTCTCGCTGCGCGAGCTGCCGAGATACTTGATCACTTGCGGCCCGACGATGGCCGCGAGCAGGCCGAGGATGGCGAGCACCACCAGCAGTTCGAGCAGGGTGAAGCCGTTGCGGACGGGAGGAGTTTTCCGGATTTTCATTGGGCCACCGCCAGATCGTTGAAGCCGAGAATGGCTGAGAGGATCGAGGCGACAATCGCCGCGACCAGCGCTCCGAGCGAGACGACGACAACCGGCGTCGCGATGGCGATCACGCGCTCCAGTTGCATCTTCACCTCGCGGTCGAGCACCGTGCCCAGCCGCGCGAGCATCGGGCCGAGCTGCGAGGTTTCCTCGCCGGTGCGGATGAAGCTGAGGGCCATGGCGGGGAGGACCTGACGTTCTGCCAGCGGCACGGCCAGGCCGCCGCCTTGCCGGACTATGTCGGTCACTTCGCCAAGGCCCGCATTGATGTGGCGGTTGGCGACCGTGCGGCGGGCAAGCGCCAGCGCGCTGGGCAGCGGCACGCCGCCATCGATCAGCGCACCGAGGCTGCGGGCGAAGCGCACCGTCTCGATATTGCGGACAAGCGCGCCGATCTGCGGGACTTTGAGCATGGTGCGGTCGAGCCAGACTTTGCCGCCCTGTCGGGCGAGCGCAGCGCGGGCAGCGAGGACAGCGACTACAAGCGCGGCGAGGATCAGCAGGCCATGTTCGCGCACGAACCGGCTGGCGCCCATCACCGCGAGCGAAGCGGCGGGGAGCTTGCCGGGCGGGGCGGAGGCGAACAGCGCCTCGAACTGGGGGACGACGAACAGGAGCATGAGCAGGATCACGCCGATGGCGATCACGCAGAGGATGAGCGGATAGGTCATCGCGGAGGTGATCTGGCGGCGCTGTTCGTCGGCTTGCTCCAGCATGCCAGCAAGCCGGGCGAGCGCCTCGCCGAGCTTGCCGTTGGCCTCGCCCGCTTCGGTCATTGCCGGGGCGAGGCCGGGGAAGAGATCGGGGTGGGTGGCGAGCGCGGCGGAGAGGGGCTTGCCCTCGCGCACCGCGGCCAGCACATCGGCGAGGCGCGCGCGCAGCGGGGGATGGGTGACGTTGTCGACCGCGATGGCCAGCGCGCGGTCGAGCGGGAGGCCCGCCTGCAGCAGCACACCGAGTTCGGCAAAGACATTGGTGACGAAGCGGGCGGGTGTCTTGCCCCGGCGCGAAGTGGTCGCGGCTGTGGGTTCGGCGACTTCGATCGGGCGCATGCCGGACTTGCGCAAGGTGGCGATGGCGTCGGCACGGCCCGACGCCTCGATCTGGCCCGAGACGGCGGCGCCATTGGCGGCAAGCGCGCGGTATTGAAAGGTCGCCACGCCGCTCAGTCCTCGCTCGCCACGCGCAGCACTTCCTCGAGCGCAGTGAGGCCGAGGCGGGCCTTGGTGATGCCATCTGCGCGCAAGCTGCCGGAGCCGGCGCGCGCGGCGGACTCGGCTATGGCGCGGGTGTCGGCGCGGCTGAGGATCAGGGCGCCGAGTTCGCGGTCGATGCGGATGAACTCGAACACGGCCATGCGCCCGGCATAGCCCGAGCCCTTGCACTGCGGGCAGCCGACGGGGTGGTAGAAGGTGTGGCGCTCGTGCGGCGCGGCGGCGATGCCGAGCCGGTCCAGCAGCGCCGGGTCCGCCTGATAGGGCTCGCGGCAATGCGGGCAGAGCCGCCGTACCAGCCGCTGCGCGAGGACGCCGGTCAGCACCGAGGACAGCAGGAACGGTTCCACCCCCATGTCGAGCAGGCGGGTGACCGCGCCGGCTGCGGTGTTGGTGTGCAAGGTCGAGAGGATCATGTGGCCGGTGAGCGCAGCCTGTACCGCGATCTGCACGGTCTCGGTATCGCGAATCTCGCCGACCATCATCACGTCCGGGTCCTGCCGCAGGAAGGACCGCAGGGCGCTGGAGAAGCTGTAGCCGATGGCGGGGTTGATCTGGCTCTGCACGACGCCGGGGAGGCGGTATTCGATCGGGTCCTCGATCGTCATCAGCTTGCGCTCGCGCGCGTTGAGATGGGCGAGCGCGGCGTAGAGCGTGGTGGTCTTGCCCGAGCCGGTCGGCCCGGTGACGAGCATGATGCCATGCGGCTGGGCGAGCGCGGCGAGGAACTGCGCGGCAAGCTCCGCATCGAAGCCCAGTGCTGCGGGATCGAGCGCGAGATTGGCGCGGTCGAGGATGCGCATGACGACGCTCTCGCCGTGGATCGAGGGGGCGGTGGCGACGCGCAGGTCGATCTCGTGGCCGCGCACGGTGAGGCGCAGGCGGCCATCCTGCGGCAGGCGGCGCTCGGCGATGTTAAGCCCGGCCATGACCTTGATGCGGCTGACCACCGGCGCGCGCATGGCGGGGGGCTTGGCGGGCATGTCGCGCAGCACGCCGTCGATGCGGAAGCGGACGGCGAGGCGGTCCTCGGTCGGTTCGAGATGGATGTCCGAGGCGCGGGCATCGACGGCATCGGCGATGAGGCGGTTGACCGCGCGGATCACCGGCGCGTCGCTGACGAGATCCTTGAGTCGTTCGAGATCGCCTTCGTCGACTTCGTCTTCCACTTCGGTCGGGATGGCGTCGCTGCGGTAGAGCCGGTCGATGGCGGCATCGATATCGCCCCCGCGCGCGACACGCGGCTCGACGCGGCGACCGGTGGCGAAGGCGATGCCGTCCACCGCCTCGCGGTCGAGCGGGTTGGCCATGGCGACGACGACCGCGCCGTCTTCGATGGACAGCGGCAAAGCCCGGCGATCACGCAGGAAGGGGGCGGAGACTTCGGGCACAGCGGCGGTCTCGGCCGGGAACTGGGCCGGCTCGACCAGCGGCAAGCCGAGCGCGTGGGCGAGGGCATCGGCGAGCGCAGCCTCGGAAATCAGGCCCAGCCGCGTGACGATCTTGTCGAGCGTTTCGCCCGTCTCGCCCTCGACCAGCCGCGCGCGGGCGAGCGCTTCCTCCGTCATCCCGGCCTCACGCCGCAGGATGGCCACGAGCGCGACAGAGGGATCGTCGACAGGGTTGCGCATGCCAGGTACTATCATCGCGAGTGGTAAAGGAATTGCCCGGATCTTCCACTCGCCAATGGCCCTCTCGCAGCCGCCGCGAGTGTCTTCTCCATCCCCACCTCGCCCCCCTCGTTGCCGGGTAGCCGGCGCTGTTTCGCGTTGAAACTCAGCGGAAAACGCGGGCTACATGCTATGTTTACGCCAAGCCGGGGCGCGGCGCGACTCTTTATGTCACCGTAGTTTGACGGACACCCATGCCGCCATGCATCAGACTTTTGCAAAAAGTGCATCAGTCTGTACGGAGCAAATACTCGCAATGCGCTTCGAATTCATCCTTTATTCAGGGCTGGGCAGATAATCGAAACGTATCACTTCCCTGTCGGTAGTGAAGGTTACATCCCAATCCTGGCGGCGGCAGCTTCGGCTTCCGCCGCCGTTTTTCAATCCGCCCCTTGCGCGCCGAGCGTGCGGATCGCGCGGTTGAATTCCTCCAGCGGGATGGCGCCCTCGGTCATGGCCACCCTGCCGGTGCGATTGTCGCGCACGACGATGGCGGGCGTTCCGGTCACTCCGGCGACATTGGCTGCGTTGAATTCCTGTCCGAGCGCCTCGACCGTGCTCGGTGCGTGGACGCAGCCATCGAGCGCGGCGAGGTCGGCGACGCCGGCGGCCTTGGCCAAGGCTTCCACACTGATCCCCGGTTTCTCCGGCAGACCGGCGCCGTTGGTGCGGGTCAATTCCATATAGCGGTCGAGGAAGCGGTAATAGGCCGGCGCCGAGGTCTGCTGGCCGATGCACAGTGCCGTCGCCGCCGCGATCAGGGCAGGGCGCCCATGCATCGGCAAGGGCAGGAGGCGCACCGCCAGGTTGACCCGGCCGCCGCTTGCATCGACCACCTTTTCCGGCGTGCGCCCCAACTCCTTGCAATAGGGGCACTCCGGATCGAGCCAGACGATTACGCTGAAATCACTGGCAGGCTGGCCGTAGACCGGCTCGCGCGCTGCGTCGACCGGCGTGACCGGACCGGCGCCATGCCAGATGGATTGTGCATCCGTATCGGCGGCGACGGCTGGCGCAGCGGCGCAGAGGGCAAGGGCGGCGCCTGCCAGCAGCGGACGAACAAGGGCGTGTCGGAGAAAGTTCATCGGCGGGCCTTCGGCTGAAACAGTGGCAAGGGTATGACAGCGTGAGGTTCGCCGACAGCGCGCAGCATAGGCAGCCAATTCGCGCTAGGCAATTTGCGCGAGGACTGTATATCACGGGATATAGCTTGATGGAGCCCGCCTTGCTGTTCCCGTTCCGCCATGTTCGGCATTGTCTCGTGTTGTGCATTCTCCTGCTCGCGGCGCTCGCACCGCCAGCGCATGCGCAGGCGCGCGGGCCGCTTGTACTGGCGGCGGCGAGCTTGCAGGAAGCGCTGACGGCGGCGGCGGACAGCTGGACGAAGAAGGGGCATCCGCGCCCGGTGCTGTCGTTCGCGGCGTCCTCGGCACTTGCCCGGCAGATTGCCGCAAAGGCCCCGGCAGACTTGTTCTTCTCGGCCGATCAGGAGTGGATGGACTACCTTGCCGGCCGCAATCTGATCGTCTCGGCCACGCGTGTCGACCTTCTGACCAACCGGCTCGTCTTCGTCGCGCCGGTCCGCAGCCGGGTGAGCCTGGTGGTACGGCCCGCCTTTCCGCTGGCTGAAGCACTGGGTGGCGGACGGCTGGCGCTGGCCGATCCCGATGCGGTGCCTGCGGGGCGCTACGCCAAGGAAGCGCTGACGCGGCTCAAGGTCTGGCCGAGCGTGGAGGGCAATATCGCGCGGGCAGAGAACGTGCGCGCCGCTCTGGCACTCGTCTCGCGCGGTGCCGCTCCGCTTGGCATCGTCTATGCAACCGACGCGCGGGCGGACAGCTCGGTGCGTGTCGCGGGGTGGATTCCGGCGAATGCGCATGAGCCGATCGTTTACCCGGTCGCCCGCCTGGCGGCTTCATCCAATCCGGAAGCGGAGAGCTTCCGCCGCTTCATCGTATCGGCGGAAGGCAAGGCGATCTTCCGCCAGTACGGTTTCGGCACGCGCTGAGCGGACGCCCCGGCAATGGGCATGAGCGCCGAGGAATGGGGCATCGTCGTGCTCTCGCTGCAAGTGAGCCTTGCCGCGATTGCCGGCGCGCTGCCGGTGGCGTTCTGCCTTGCGTGGGTGCTCGCGCGGCTGCGCTTTCCCGGCAAGATCCTGCTCGACGGGCTGGTCCACCTGCCGCTGGTACTGCCGCCGGTGGTGATCGGCTGGCTGCTGCTGATCGCTTTCGCGCCGGAGGGGCCGGGCGGGCGCTTCCTTGCCTTGTTCGGCGTCAGCGTCCTGTTCCGCTGGACCGGCGCGGCCATCGCCGCTGCCGTGATGGCGCTGCCGCTGATGGTGCGCGCGATCCGGCTGAGCCTTGAAGCGGTCGATCCCCGGCTGGAGCAGGCGGCACGCACGCTGGGAGCGGGGCCCTGGCGCACGTTCGCCACGATCACGCTGCCGCTCGCCGCGCCGGGTGTGCTGGCAGGCGCGGTGCTCGGCTTTGCGCGCTCGCTGGGCGAGTTCGGCGCGACGATCACGTTCGTCTCCAATATCCCGGAAGAAACCCGCACCTTGCCGCTGGCGATCTATGCCGCGCTCCAGCTGCCCGGCGGGGACAGCGCGGTGTGGCGGCTGGCGCTGATGGCGGTGGCGCTGTCGCTGGCGGCGCTCGTCGCGTCCGAGGCGCTGAGCCGGGCTTCGGGCAGCGGCAGGGGCGGCCATGTCCTTTGAGATCGACGTGACCCTGCGGCGCGGCGAGCGGACGATTGCCTGCCGCCTTTCCGCGCCTGCCGGGATTACCGCGCTCGTCGGCCCTTCCGGCGTGGGCAAGTCGAGCGTGCTGGAGGCGATTGCCGGCCTGCTGCGGCCCGAGGCGGGCCGGATCGCGGTGGGCGGCGAAGTGCTGTTCGACAGCGCTGCGGGCGTGAACCTTGCGCCCGAGCAGCGCGCCTGCGGCATGGTGTTTCAGGACCTGCGCCTGTTTCCCCACCGCCGGGTGCGCGACAACCTGCTTTACGGGCACCGGCTCGCGCCGCCCGAACGCCGCTTCCTGAGCCTCGATGAGGCGGCTGCCTTCCTCGATATCGCGCCGCTGCTGGACCGCCGCCCGCGCACGCTGTCCGGCGGGGAGGCGCAGCGTGTGGCCATCGGTCGAGCGCTGCTGGCGGGTCCGCGCTTCCTGCTGATGGACGAGCCGCTGACCGCGCTCG
>NZ_LJHZ01000104.1:0-26680 GCF_001296055.1 Novosphingobium sp. AAP93 | reverse complement strand
AAATCTCAGTGGAAATTACGGCCCCTCCCGGGTCACTTCTCAGTGGCAATCAACATTTTGGCGCTTCGCCTCCTTCCGCTCCCAATCGAGTGGCGGCGGATCAGCATGAACGCGAAGAATTTCCCGATCCTCGTCGGTGTGGACGTGCCGGACAGCTGCCTCGCGAGCCGCCTGCCCTTCCGCCCGTCTTGGCGCGAACCAGATGACCTCCTGCCAGCGCGGATCGGCATCAGGCAGCCATTCTAGCAAAGCCACGACGTCGTCGAGTGTCGGCAGCAGGCCAGGCGCGACCTCACCCATACGCCACCGGAGCGAGCGCGGCTTCTCAACACAAGTCTCAAGGACTTTGCGCTGGAGGGCGCGACGCACTTTCTCATTCGCTTCGAGCCATCGATCGATGCGGGCAAGTTCTTCTCGTGCGCCGCTGTTGTGGCGATCATCGCTTGCATTTAGCCAGCGCCACAGTGCCTCAGGGTCGATATCTCTCAAGGCGAGCCGGCGTTCGAGCAGTGCGTAGAATAGCTGGTCGATGTCCCAAGCAGCGCTCCAATCGCTATCGTTGCGATACCGGCTTGCATAGTCGGTGAATGCATTGAGCAGCCCGTCAAGCCGATTGTCGCTGATCGCTTGCCGTTGACCGCGGTGATAGTGCGCCACCGTGCCAACCTCCCGCGAACTAGTGAAGCGTGGCGTGAGGCCCGAATAGGCGTAGACGGTCTCGGCGAATGCGGCGTCGCTCAAGGTCAGGCCAACATTTGCGTTGAGCATCATCACGAGCGCGAGCCGCAGCGAGTCGCGGTTTGTCCCGTTGGCCAGCTGATCGATGATTGCAGGCCAATCGGTGAGGTCGCCAAAGTCGGCCAGTGCGTCCGCCGCAGCGTCGCGCATGGGATAGGGCCGCGCCTCGTCAAGCATGATTGCGCGCAAAGTCACCGCGTGGCGCGCAACGGTTTCGCGGTCGCGCATCTGGCGCAGGATGATGAGCTGCGTCCAGAACCGCTTATCGCCCGGTACCGAGAGCACGCGCTCGACCTCGTCCTTGAGCGCCTCCTGCACGAGCGCGGCGGCACGATATTCGCGCCACCCGAAAATCTCGTTGCGATCCTCGGCGACCTCGATCGCCCTCAGTAGCCCTCTTGCTGCGTTCGGCGACAGGTCGTCCGCATTTCCGTAGTCGATGACGGCAAGAGGATCGGTGCCGATCACGGCCTCGGCGAGCTGTGCATCGGTCGCCAGCCAGCCCCAAAGGCCGCGCACCCCGCTCGGCACGATATCGCCGTGCTGGAGCGTCCGTAGTAGACGCTGGCGCAGCTCACGCGTTCTCGCGTGCCGTGCGAGCCATCGCGCACCGAGGTACTCGCCGATCCTGCGATGCTGATAGGTGTAGCGATCTTGCCCGGCTCTGATCACAAGGCGACTGTCGAGAAAGCCCTGTAGCGTCCCATCGGAAAGGCCCGCTACTCCAGGCAGCGTTCTGCACTCGCCGAGCGGCAAATCGCTGCCGAGGCGTTTCGCTCCGGGCGCAAGTGTCAGGGCATCGTAGCCGCCCACAATAAGGGCCGCGAACAACGCCCCGAGTGCAGGGAGCACTTCGTCTTCGGCGGCATGAGCAAGCGGGCTTGCCTGCTTTCGATGCTCTCGCCACGTCCTATCAACGTAGAGCGAGAACAGCTCGCCGGTCGTATTCGGGCGAATGCCCTCGCGCGCCAAGTCGGCAAGCATTACTAGAGTTTGCGGGTTGCCGAGCCACTCGGTTAGGTTTCGCTGCCCATAGTGCTCGAAAAAGGCCTCGGCGGTAGCGGCGTCAAAGCCTTCTCGTATGCGCAAAAAGGCGACGATCTCCGCCCGTCCAAGCGGCTCGATGTTCAGCTCAACTGGAACGAAGCCGGTCCAATTCTTGATCGTCTCCTTTGCCGAGGCGCTTCGCCAATCTGCAACGCGACATGCGAGCACAAAATCAGCGCTTCGTTGCGCCCCGAGCGCCCCGAGAACCCGATCGAGCGCATCGCCATCCTTTAGCCCGGCAGCCTCGTCGAGCCCGTCAACGAAGTTCCGGCCCGGTCCCGGCAGCCACCCGTTCACCAATTGACTCGCAGTCGCGACGTTGCCGTCGCTCCAGTGTCGCAGCAATTCGCTCTTGCCGCTCCCTGCCTCGCCGAGGACGATCAATGGACGGCCCGCAAGACGGGCGTCGGTCAAGGCATCGTCGGCCGCGATTTTGACCTGCTCGCGGTCGTGCAAAAAGGAAAGTATTCGAGGTGCGAAGGAGCCAGTCATCGAAGCCTTCTTGCCAGTTCGAGCTAAATGCTGGCAAGCCAAGCTGTCGCCCCCTAGATTAGCAGTATGGCCGCCAAAACCACCAGTGAAGCCGGACGGACTTCCGATTTGACGATGGCGGGCGAGCGTGGGCTCAATCGCCCGTGTGTCGCGCTACCGTTAGCAGAACCGACTGTCAGCAACGTCCAGCTTTTCGACCTCTTGCTAGCTCCAACAAGGTTGCCGCTTTAGGCTTTTTCTTAGAGGTAAACGAACGACCGACAGTGGGGTGCTTTTTGGCACCTAGGCTTCGGCATGCGTAATCGGCTGCAGCCGACCAAACTGGATCGCTTAGATTGGCCTCGATGAACGTCTTTTCTAGCCGAAAGCGGTTGATCGTGGTGAGGAAAGCAGAAAGTCAGCAAAGTGCCCTAGTTTCGGTCGCTCAGTCTGACTGGCTGCGCTACCGAAAGTTGCCATACCCTTTCAGTCGGCCTCGAGGTAAGCTGCTGACATGATCGACCGCGATGAAATCGACACGCAGAGAAGAATAATCGGCATCAACTGCAAGCGCTGGGTCACGCCAGGCTATAGGCATATTGAGGAAGGCTTCCGCGTGGAGGCAAATACCGTCAACGCACACATCGCGGACCTACCGGACGACAAGCGCGCGAGGATTCAGAACGCGGGGATCGCAATTTCTGCATGAATATGTTGGATACGATACGCGCGCCGGCAGCTCCTCTAGCGGCGTTCCTTAATGCGCTTCGCGCCGAACGTGCAAAATTGCTTACGCGCGGCGACCCGTTGTCGATCTGCTTGGCGTTTGCCCGCGATGAGGAGATTGTTGCCGAGAGTCGGGCACGCGACGCGTTGGCGTTGCTCAGCAATGACATGCGCGATTATGCGATATCGAGTGCTTATGCGCTGCTGATCGGGCCAGCGCGCCGCAAATCGCTGTCGGCCTATTTTACGCCGCCGTCGCTGGCTGCCGCCACGATCGAGGCGGTCCGCCCTTTTTTCGAGCGACCCGGTGCGACCGTGCTCGATCCAGCCTGTGGGGGAGGCTCATTTCTGGTACCAACCGCACGGGCGATGACCCTCTACGCCGTCGATTCCGGCACCAAGATAGAGCGCGCCTGCGCCGGTGTCGTTAAGCGGATCAAGGGCATCGAAATCGATGGCGGGCTGGCCTCTCTCTCTGCTACATTGCTGGGGGACGCGCTGAAGCAGGATTTCGGGGTCGCTGTCGCCACCGACAAGGTCGTCGAAACGGCCAACGCCCTGGAAGCAAACGTCAAGGGCCGCTTCGACCTGATTATCGGCAATCCGCCGTACAGCAAGGTGTGGGCGAGGGGCGCCGCTGCGATCAGCGCGATCGCCGGCAAGGCCGGTCTTGGCGGGCATACAAACCTGTACGCGTTGTTCGTCCTGCGCGCGCTAGGGTGGCTGAAGCCCGGTGGCGGCCTCGGCTTCGTGCTGCCGACCAGCTTCATCGCTGGCCCCTATTTCAAGGGTCTGCGCGAGGAGATCCTGGCGCGCGCCAATGTCGTACGCATCGACATGCACCAGCAGCGCGAGCATCTGTTCATCGACGCGATTCAGGATGTCTGTCTATTGGTGCTTCAGCGCCATGGCGCCGGATGCGCCCCCAGCGATCGCTATGAGCTCGGTCTGATTGACGCGGACGGCGCGCGCACCGCGCTTGGCACAGCGACCACGCCGCCCGATGGCGACGCGTGGCTGGTGCCGGTGGCGAGCGGACCGAAATCGGAAGCGGGCCATTTTGCGCTGACGACCTCGAAGCCGGCGGATGTGATCGCGAGCTATGGCTACCGCGTGCGCGTCGGGAAGGTCGTGCCGAAGCGCGAGCGCAAGCAGCTCTTTTCCGAGCCGGCGCCGAACCGGCTGCCGGTGCTGTGGGCGTCCGATGTCCGGGCCGATGGCGTGTTCAAGTTCCAGGGTGGCACTCGGACTGCGCTCTCCTCCTGGTACCTTCCGCCGTCGAGTGGCAGCCTTGGCTATGTGAGCCGCGGCCGGTCGGTAATCGTCCAGCGCACCGCCAATCGCGATCAAAAGCGGCGGCTCAACGCCAGCGCTGTCAGTGAGGCGTTTGCGAGCGCGCATGCCGAGCACGGCTATGTCGCGGAAAACCACGTGATCGTGATAGAACCGACGATCCCCGAGCCCCTGGTCTCCCCCGACTTGCTGGCGGCGCTGCTCAACTCCGCGATCGTCAGTGAACGCTTCTCGGCGGTTGCCGGCAGCTTCAGCGTATCGGCGAAGCTGCTGGCGCGGCTCGCACTGCCGCCGGCCCGCAGCCTGCCCGCGATCGGGCCAGCCTTCGAAGAGGACCTCGTCGCCTGCTTTGATGGTCTCGACGGCATCCTCGCCGCCCCGGCGGTTTTGGCATGACGCAGTTTGCAGATACTGAGTTGGGTCCGAAAAATGGGCGCAACGTCGCATGCGTCGGCGCGCTCGGTGTGCCGCGAATGCTGCGCACAAGGTGCTGCGGACGAATTTCCGATACAAGAATCGGTGACCGCGCTAGACAAGAAGACAGGCGTTCAAAATGGCGCCGGACGAGGAGCCGATGACCACCGCGCGCCATATTGTCGCTTTGCTGCAGAGCCATATTGCCGGCGACGACGCGCGTTTTCTGTCGGTCGCCACGCAGCTGGCCGCGCATGAAGCCCGCCAGGGCCATGGAAAGCTCGCGCAGGAGCTACGCGAGCTGATCGACGCCGCCAAGGGCAAGACGGCCTCGGTCGCCCGCCGGGGCGCTGGGCCGGTCCCGATCGCGCAGCCCAAGGGCGAGCTGTCGAGCCTTCTCGACGCACGCTATTCGGATTTACGCCTCGCCAGCATGGTGCTGCCCGATACACTAAAGGACCGGCTGGCCCGTGTCCTGACCGAACAGCGTCAGCAGGAAAAGCTGCGCGCCCGGGGCCTCCAGCCCCGGCGCAAGCTGCTCCTTGTCGGGCCGCCGGGATCGGGTAAGACGATGAGCGCGGCGGCCTTGGCCGGGGAACTGAAGCTGCCGCTTTTCACTGTTCTCTATGACGGCCTGATCGGCAAACTGATGGGGGAAACTGCGACCCGGCTCCGGCTGATCTTCGACGCGATCGCGATGCAGCGCGGGGTCTATTTCTTCGACGAGTTCGACGCGATCGGCGCGCAGCGCGCAGGGCCGAACGACGTGGGCGAGATCCGGCGGGTGCTGAACTCCTTTCTCCAGTTCCTTGAGAATGACACGGGCCCCAGCATCATCGTCGCTGCGACCAACCACCCGGAGATGCTCGACAAGGCGCTGTACCGCCGTTTCGACGACGTGATCACCTATGCGCTGCCCACTCCCGACATCGCCACCGGGATCATCAAAAACCGGTTGGCGAGCTTCGAGCGGCGCGACATCGACTGGGACGCGGTCGGCCAGGCCGCCGAAGGCCTGAGCCATGCCGAGGTCGCCCGCGCGGCCGACGAAACCGCCAAGGTCGCGGTCCTGAGCGGGGCGTCCAAGGTCCTGGGCGAGACACTTATGATGGCGCTGCGCGAACGCCATGACGCTGCCATCACGCGGTAAATTGCGTGGCCATCGCTCCTAGGGACCGCCCGCACTTCCATGTTCAAGGCATCGGCGTGGCGGAGAATTACACCTCGCCGCGCACCGTCATCAATGGCCTGCCGCCGCCCAGGGTGCGTGCCGCCCATGCCGCGCAGCTCGAGCAGGCTCTCGGGGTCGCCGTGGCGGCGGCCCGACAGCAGATAGCGCAGAGGGATGTCGCGATCGCCGAGGGCGAGCCCGGCTTCTATCTCGATTTCGATATCCCGATCGAGCATCAGTCGGCGCTCGACGGCCTCGAGAATCGCCAGAAGAAGATCGAGCTGGTCGCGGTCCGGCCACCTGCTGAGGGCGACGAGACGGTGCGCGCGACCGTCTTCGTTCCCGAAGCGCAGGCCGACTATTTCCTTACGAAGGTCGAGCAATATCGCGATGAGAATACGGTAGGCGGGCGCCCCAAGAACCAGAATCTGATCGCGCGCATCGACGACGTCCGCCTGGCGGCCGTCCGGTCGCTCTTCACCGATGAGCCGGAGCTCTATCCCGCCCCCGGCCAGCCGATCTGGTGGGAAGTCTGGGTCCGCGACGGCCATCTGCCGGACTTCAGGGCGATTTGCCAGAATCTCAACGTCGCCCTCAAGGCGCATCTGGTCAGCTTTCCCGAGCGCGACGTCGTTCTGGCACTGACGGACATAGCCTCCATGGCCCGCATCGTCTCCAACAGCGATGCGATCGCCGAACTGCGCGCCGCCAAGGATACGCCAAGCCTCTTCCTCGACATGCGCCCGGTCGAACAGGCGGACTGGGCCGGCGATCTTGTCGGCCGGGTCGTTCCTGCCTCGCCGCTCGCGCCGGCGATCTGCCTGCTCGACAGTGGCGCGACGCAGGCCCATCCGTTGATCGCGCCGGGGCTGACCCCGGCCGACCAGCACGCCTATGATCCGGACTGGGGTGTAGGCGACAGCCAATATTGGAACGGGCATGGCACCATGATGGCGGGCGTCGCACTTTATGGCGATGTCGAGGCGGCGCTTTCCACCGGCGACCAGATCGCGCTGAGACATCGGCTGGAGACGGTGAAGGTCCTGCCGCCCAATGGCCAGAATGATCCCGAACTCTATGGCGCGGTGACCGAGGTCGGGATCGGCCGGGCCGAAGAACATGCCCCTGGCCGCCGGCGAGCATTCTGCATGGCGGTAACGAGCAGCGTCGGCCTGGGCCGTGGGCGTCCGTCGTCCTGGTCGGCGGCGGTCGACAAGCTCTGCTATGGCGGCGGCGACCAGCGGCGGCTGATGGTGCTTGCGGCGGGCAACATCCGCGACCCGATCGAGCCGGCCGAATATCTCGACAGCAATGATCTCGCTGAAGCCGAAAACCCCTGCCAAGCTTGGAATCCGCTGGTCGTTGGCGCCTATACCGACAAGATCACGATCACCCATCCCGACTTTGCCGACTGGACTGCGCTCGCGCCTGCGGGCGACCTCTCGCCGGCAAGCCGCACTTCGACGATCTGGGACCGTCAGTGGCCGATCCGGCCCGACGTCGTCTTCGAAGGCGGCAACTTCGCCCATGACGGGGTGAACGCGGCCGAGGCGATTGACGACCTGCAACTCGTCACGACCCATTACAGGCCGGCGATGCGCATGTTCGACAGCTTTGGCGATACCAGCGCCGCTGCGGCGCTCGCCGCGCATTTCTCCGCCCAGATCATGGCGCACCGCCCCGAGCTGTGGGCCGAGACGATCCGCGGCCTGATGGTCCATTCGGCGGAATGGACGCCGGCGATGCGGGCGTGGTTCGACACAGCGGGATCGCAAGCCCAGAAAGCCGCGCTACTGCGCCGCTATGGATGGGGCGTGCCCGACATCGGGCGCGCCTTGCGCAGCGCGTCCAATGACGCGACCTTGATGATTGAGGATGCGCTGCTGCCGTTTCGCCGCGAGAATTCGCAGATCAAGACGCGGGACATGCATGTGCACCAGCTGCCCTGGCCGCAGGAGGAGCTGCTTGCGCTGGGCGACCAGACGGTTGAGCTTCGCATCACCCTGTCCTATTTCGTTGAGCCCAATCCCGGCGAGCGCGGTTGGACTCGCCGTCATCGCTATGCCTCGCATTCGCTCCGCTTCGCGGTGAAGCGCTCGCTTGAGACGCTTCAGCAGTTCCGCCAGCGTATCAACCGCGCGGCGCAGGCCGAGGAGGATGGCGACGTCGGCGCGGCCGCGGGTGGTGACAATTGGCTGCTCGGCACCGTGCGTGACCGCGGGTCGATCCATTCCGACATCTGGCGCGGCAGCGCGGCGGCGCTCGCCGAGCGCGACGCCGTCGGCATCTTTCCGGTCGGTGGCTGGTGGAAGGAGAAGCCGGGTCTGCAGCGCTGGGACCGCGCCGCGCGCTATGCGCTGCTGGTCTCGATCCGGGCGCCGGAGGCCGAGATCGACCTCTATACCGCGATCGAAAACCGGATCGCGGTCGAGATCCCCGCGGCCTGACGCCGTCGTGCCATCACCCCGCAAAGGGGTAGCCGACGTTGGCGGACGTCCAGGTCAGCCGTCCTACCGCTTCAGGTCGAGCCGGCCTCCAAGCGAGCGATCGCCCGAGCCATGTCCCTGATCGTCTGCTCGAAGAGCGCCGGCGTCGGCAAAGCGGTGATGATCGCATCGCGCCAATCCGGGTTGGCGGCTTGCCAGGCTTGGATCGCCGTGGCCGCGAGCTTCTGATGGAGATACCAATATTGGTTCTCGATCTTCACCGGCACTGCCTCGCGCACCCGCTGCGCGTCGCCGGGCACGAGCTTGGCATAGGCCAGAAAGGCCAGGCTCACGCTTTCGAGATCACCCGCCTTGGCGAAGCTGGACATCTGGTCGAGCGTCGCCCCCGCCCGCCTCGAATAGTCGGGAGATCCCGTCTCGACCAGCGCGACAATGACTTGTTCAATGGCGTCTCGGTCGGGCACGCGCGGGCTCTCCTTGATATTTCGGCAAAGGCGCAATTGGTCCGACCGGAGCGGACCAAATCGTCAACGCGTAAAGTCGGCGAAAGGTCTTCAGCCATCTGGGTCGGCTGTGGCGGCGAGCGCGAGGTCGCGCACGATCGCGAAATAGCCCTCGAGCAGGCTGGCGTCAGCATCCCAGAGCGGCGCCTGGCCGCCGACCAGCGCGGCGCGCGAGAGTAGCTGGTTGCCGGCGACGCACGAGGTCTCCGGCACCATTATGCAGGCCGGGCATGCGCCGCCGCGATGGTCGCACAGCGTGCCCGAGCCGCATCGCAGTTCGCGCCGCGCGACCAGATAGTCGAGGAAGGCGGCATTATGATCGCGCCACATCGATGAGATGTTTCCGAGATCCTCGGTCATGCCGCGGCGGTGGACGAGGAAGGCCAGGTCGGCCGGGAAGATCGCCTCGCTCATCGACCCGAGATCAAGCCCCGAGAAGCGCGCGATGCCGTGCATGACATGGTGCGACAGCGTGTGGAGCAGCAGATAGACGGTCGAGGCGATGTCGCGTCCGCGCACCTGGCTCGCATCGTCGCGCACCCCGAACTCGCGCAGGAACGGCCCGAAATCACGGTAATTCTCGATCAGCTCGCCGCCGATCGTGCGCGGCGCGGGTGGCGGCGATGCCATCACGCCGTTGCGGCGCAGGAACTCGGCTACGGCGGCCGGGTCGAGGCGGACATAGAGCGCCTCATTCTGTTGCTCGATGACGTAGACAGGACGACGATTGTCATGAAGGCGGGGGAAGCCCATCAGCCGGACCGGCATTTGCAGGTTCTTCTGAACAGTCACCGGCACCGCCGAGACCCGCGTGAAGCCGAACGAGAATTCGATCATGTCGAGATCGCGGATCAGGCGCATGTCGGCGATGCCGGCGCGCGCGAGGTCGGCTCGCACGCGCGCTGCATAGCCCGCCTCGCGGGTCGGGTCGCCATGCTCCGCGCAAAGATCGGCCTGCGACACCTTCAGATCCGAGGACTGGCCGAGCGGATCGAGCTTGCGACGTTTCAGGGCTTCATGCTCGACCGTGCTGCGGATTGGATCGTAGCGTCGCGCATAGCCGCCGCGATCATCGATCTGCTGACGCAGTGCGGGGGTCGCATGGGCATCGCGCACGACCGCGCCCATCGAATACCAGGCGTCGAGCATGCTGCGCGCCATCGTCGGATCGCTGGTCAGCGCGCCCTCATAGAGCGGGAACATCGCATCCTGGCCGGCGGTCGCGAGCTGCTCGCGGATGCGCTCAAGGCTGGGATCGCCGCCGCCGAAGCCGTGAATCGCCGCCACGCGGCCGACAAGATCCTCGGTCCGATTGGGGCCGAGGATGCTGATGATGTCGGCATCGGTATCGTATACGATGAAGCGGGCGGACTGGACATAGAATACCGGGGATGCCCGATAGGAGATCGGGATCATGTTGAGCTCGGACCATTGGTGCGGCTCGCCCGCGTCCATCAGCGGTTTGAGCAGCTGGAGCGAGAAGGGATCGGTCTGGAAGACTTCGCGCGGCGCGTTGCAGCCGGTGCACTGGAAGCGCCAGCGATTAAAATGCTGGCCCTGCTTGATCAGGCGGAAATCCTCGGTCCCGCACTGGCAGCGCTTGATCCGCAGCGGGTCGCCATTGCCGTCGAGCATGTTGCGGTAAGGCGACAGGCCCTCCAGGCCTCCGGACCAGTGGACATAGACGACGTCGAGCTGGCGCCACTTGCAATCGCGCTCGCCGTTGAAGGCGCGGCAGGCGGTCGGCAGCGGATCGGCGAGCTGATGCGCGGGCGAGATATATTCGCGCACAACTTCGCAGGCATCGCAGCGATAGACCAACGGTCCGGGCAGATAGCCCATGCGGTCGGGCTTCAGGAACTCGAAGCGGCTGAGCGCGATATCGACCCCGGCGACGCCCGAGCGCGTCGGGTTGTAGAAGCAGTCGTCGAGCAGCTGGCGTTCATGGACCGGCTCGGCGCGCTGAATATTGAGCCCGCGCGCGAGCCAGCTCTGGCAGAACTCGTTCATGCTATCGAGGATCTGCTCGCGGCGGGCCGAGCGTGTCCCGAAGTCGATCGGCGTCCCGTCGACGGGGGCTGCCATGCAGGCGCCTTTGCCGCCTTCCCAGGTGAACATGGCGCCGGGCGCATAGGCTGTTGCCAACTGCGGCTGCGAGCGGTTCATGCTGGGCGGCATCGGCGCCGCGCGTCCGGAGACGCCCGATCGGGTGTCGCTCATCTCAATCCTCCTGGTCGACCGGCGCCGGTTCGGCGTCGACATCGCTGCGGGTTGCGAGCCGCTGGCCGCGGATGATGCGCATCACTTGACGGACGGTCTCGGGGTGGACGCGCCGGCCGCCGCGCTGCGGATCGCGCCCGGCGGCCACGATGATGCCGCCGGCGTCGACGTCGCGCAGCGAAGTCATCGGCCGGCGGAAATTTGTCGATTCGCGGCGCTGCCAGAAGCTGGCAAGCGGGCTGGAATCCGACCGTTCGGTGAACACGTCGAGAATCGAGCGCACCTCGCGCTCGACGAAGTCGCGGTAATAGTCCTCATGCGGGGCAGCGCCGATGGCGCCGGGGCCGCGGCCGTCGAGCCCGATCGCGTCGAGCGCGAAATCTCGCACGGTCTCGATTGCCTTGGCGCGCCCGCGCTGGTTGGTCCAGGTCAGGATCGAGGCCGCGGTGGTGAAGGTCCGCGCCGAGGGCTTGCCGGCGTCGGGCGCGGCCCGGAACAGCTCCTGCTCGACGACCGCGCAGAGATAGGCCTGGACGATACTGGGCATCATCCGGCGGAGCGCCCGGTCGGCCCAGCGCTGAACCGCGGGCGGCGGGATCATCCGCTCGAGGAAGCGATGGAACTGGTCATGGGTCTCGACGACATAGCGGTCGCGCCGACTGTGCGGGGTCGGCACCAGCCAGCTGAACCCGACATGGGTGCGGCCGACGCGGCTCGAGGCTTGGATATATTCGGCAATGTCGGTGGGCAGGCCGGCAAAGAACATCGCGTTGAACTTGTCGACATCGACGCCGTGGCTGATCGCAGAGGTGGCGACGATGTTGCGCAGCGCCTCGCCGAGTGGCGGGAAGGCTGCGCCGGTGGCGCCGACACCTTCGGCCCGCTGCATGACATCCTGAATTTCGGAGATCGTCACCCCGCCTGAGATCAGCTCGTTGGTGAACGGCAGATCGGAGATGCCGGCGCCGCGCTGATCGCGCTCAACCTGAGCGTAGAGCGTCTCGATGACCTGGTCGCCGCCCTTCTTGTTGGTGACATAGGTCAGCGAAATCCGGTGAAGATCGAGCAGGCTGGCGAGCAGGTCGCGCTGGTCGACGAGTTCGCCGAGCGCCCGGGCTCGCAGCGGGGTTAAGGGATCGCCGGCAGGGAGCGCACCCGCGAGCGCGGCGATCATCGCCGGGGTCTCGTCGCGTTCGAGCTGGTCCCACAATCGGGTGAAGGCGAGATGATAGGCCGAGACGACGGCCGAGGTCGTCATTGTATGCGACCGGCCATTGGTCATTATCGAGACATAGGTGCGCATACGCGGCGCGGCCTGCTCGGCTTGCAGGCGCTCAGGCAGCGTCGCCATGAAGGTTTGGCGCTCGGCGCGACGCGGCGCGCGCGGCGCCGAATAGAAGGAGTCGTAGAGGCTCGGCCCCGGACAGGGGAAGCGCAGTGGCTCGCGCTGATAGAGCACGCGCAGCTGCCGGTCGGGGTCCGAGATCGTCGCGGTCGCGGCGATCACCTTGCCGAGGCGGGGGCGCGGCGGCCCGCCGTCGGACCGCCAGGTCGCGACCTGCTCGCGCAGCAGCCCATCGCCCAGTCGGAGCAGGATTCGCTCGAACAGGGTCTCGAACAGGCCGGAGAAAGTCCCGAGACTCTCGTCGAGCAAATGGCCTTCATCCTGGATGACGAGGCTCGGAAAAGGATCTTGGAACAGCGCTTGGCCATTGAGGAAGGCAGGGCGCAACCGGGTCAGCCCCTCGTCCTCGGCGGCGTGGAGTTGGGTGGCGCTGCGCGGCATGGCAAGATGCCCGTTATGCGGATCGACATAGCGCGCCGCGCCGAACATGCCGGCCAGCGCATTGATGGTGCGATCGTGCTGACCGATCAGCGCGAGCTTGTCGATCGTGCCGAGCACGACCGACGGCGCGCGCTGGTAGATAGTGTCGTCGGTCAGGAGGAAGGGCAGCGGGACGCGCACAGGACTGGCCGGGAAGGCCTGGTTCCAGGCGCAATCGACGTCGTTGAAGCAGACGATCCCGATCCGGCCCGCCTGATCGCGATATTTGCGCATGCCGGTTTCGGCGCCGCACGCTGGGCAGGCGCGCAGCTTGTCATAGGACAGGAGCGCCTCGAGATAGCGGCTCGATCGCCGACGGGCGTCGGCTGCCGCAGCGCTGGCCCCTTCGGGCGGGTTAAGCAGAATATGGTCATTCGCATGCGCGGCCGCAGTGACCATCGGCACGCCGCCAAAGCCTTGCGCGACCCGGTTGGGCGTATTGCCCGATCCCACCCAGAAGCCGATCTCGAACGGCCAGGTCCCGGCACCGACAGCGTGCCGGACGAGCTCGGCCTGGACAATGATGCGCATCAGCCTGCGGGCCTGCTGCAGTGTCAGCAGGCGTAGCGGATAGCGGACTAGGGCGGTGACGCCGCGATCCTTGCCGCGCAGCCGATCGAGGAAGAGATTGTAGATCAGCAAGCCGAAAAAGGCCTCGGACTTGCCGCCGCCGGTCGGGAAGTAGAGCAGGCTTGCCGACAATTCGTCGCGAAACGGATCGAAGCGATCAGCATATTCCGGCATGCGCGACACGAGGGTCGGCACGTGCGCGAGAATAAAGGCGAGCTGGAACAGCCGCCATCCCGTGAACCGCTGGCCGCCATAGCGTCGGAAGCTTTCGTTGGTGTGGAGCCAGGCGCGGTAGGGCGCTGCCTCACGGACCCACCGGTCGCGGTCCGCGCTCGTCGCGGTCGCCGCAGCGACATGCGCCGCGCGGGCGCTGATCAGCAGCGAGATGCCGTCGCGGATATAGCGGCTTTCGCGCGCATAAGCGGCGATGTCGGTGGCATGTGCGGCACGTTCCTGGTCGGCGAGGTCGGCGGGCAGCCCGGCGCCCGCATCGACACCATGCTGTTCGGTGATCCAGCGATCATAAGCATCGGGCAGCGCGAGCAGGTCTTCGAGCGGGGTCGCTTCGCTGGCGAGCACGTCGTAACGGACCGGCACGCCCGGGATGTCGCGGGGATCGATCCGCGGCTGGGTGTAGCGCGGCGCCCAGCTTGTGCGCAGCGTCACGGAACCGGGCGCGGCGGCGACCTGCTCGACCCCGCAATTGAGGCCCATCGCCGGATATTCGAGCCAATCGCGAAAGCGATAACTCGGCTGCACCCGGTCGAGGCGCAAGGGCCTATGGGCGGCTTCGGGCAGCGTCGCGGTGAGCGCGACCTGGAAGATCGCGTGCTCGAACCAGGCGTTGGTGGCGCGCGTCGGCTGGTCGGCGCCATTCTCGATCGCAAGCCGGATATTCCGGCGCGAGGGATCAACGAAATCGGGGTCGATGTCAGCAACCAGGCTCACGTTGCCGAGCGTCGGCCGGATGTCGTCGACGATGGCGGGCCGGCGCTGGCGCAGCGCATCGAGATAGTTATTCCAGGCGGCGCGATCGGCAAACTGGCTCGGCAGGATGGTCTCATTGCTACGATACGCGTCGCGCTGGCCTTCCGGCGACCCCAGCCAGGCCCCCAGGACTCGGTCGATTTCGGCGGCGACCTCGGCGCCGAAGCCGCTGGCCGCGCGGTTCCGCTGCACCGGATCGTTGAGGTCGAGATGGACCTCGGGCAGTGTCAGTGTGAAGCGGCGCCATTTCTGAGGAATGGGCTGCGGCGCCGCATGCTGGTCGGCAAGGCGACCGCAGTCAGCGCGCAGCGGCCCGATCGCGCCAGCAGCGGGCGGTGGCTCGGCGTCGGGATCGGTGTCCAGGTCGTTCGTAGCATCGGCCGCATCAGCCTCATCGTCGATGCCGGCATGGTCGGAAGTGTCGCTATTCGCTGGGTCCTCGAGATCGTCGGCGGTGACCGGGCGCTGCGGCCCATTGTCGGGCTGGATGGCGATGCCGAGCTGACGAAAGGCGCGGTCGAACGCGGCGCGGCGGATGCCGGCGATGGCATCGGCGCGCGCACGCCGCGCGGCGCGCCGGCGGGTTACCTGGTCGGCGCGGGCCGCGGCCGCGCGCTCGGCGCGATCGGCGTTCTGGGAAGCGGCCTGCGCGTTGCCCCGAGCGTCCTCGTCGCCGCTGGCGGCGGCGTCGGCGGCGATGTCGGCGGCCTCGCGCGCGGCATCGGCGCTCGCGGCGCTGTCGCCGCCGTTTTCGTCGAGCTCCTCGTCGACGAGCGGGGGAAGATTGGCCATGTCGTCCGCGATGAATGTGCAGGCGAGCGCCTCGACCGCCTGCCGGGTCGCGCGCGACAGCTGCACCTGCGGCATCATCTCGTGGCGCGGGTCAGTGATCTCGTCCCAGCTCGGCAATTCGCGGACATAGATCGCCATATCCGCGCGCACGAGGACCTCGCCCTCGGCGTCGGCCGCGATCTGCGCATCGATGCCCATTGTCGCGATATGCATGTCGCTGGTGTCGTCAACGCCCATCGGGTCGAAGCGCGGCAACAGAAAGCCGCTGACCAGCTGCGAGGAGGGCTTCGCGCCGTATAATACTGCGCCCACCTCGCCCGCCCCGGTGCAGTGCGCGAGCGTCAGGCCGATCAGGCCGTCGACCAAGGCCTCCTTGGCCTCGGTGAAGTCGGCGCCGTTTCGCGCGACGCTGGCGGCCTCGGCGGCGCCGAGATCCTGATAGACGAGCGGCGGCGGTCCGGCGCGGTTGCTATCCGTCACGGGCATTCTCCTGGTCAATCCGTCGCACCACATCGAGATGGTCGAGGGCGCTGGTGCGCAAGGCCGCGATGCGCGCACGCACATCGGGGCTGAGCTCACCGCCGACACCATGCGGGTCGACCAGCACCGAAATGAACGCCTGCGCCATTCGCGCGCCAGCGCGGCGGCGGTCGCTGCGCAGCTGCTCGATGCCTTCGTCCCACATCTTGTCGGCGAGACCGGCCGGGATGTTAAGCACCGCGAGCAGCGCGTCGAAGTCGCCGCGATATTGCGGTGCGTGCGGCCGCATCTGTTCGGCCGGCTGCGTGCGATAGCTCTCGGCGTTCAGCCACTCCTGGACGGCGGCGACGCTGGTCGCGCGGATTTGGCGCTTCTGGAGCTGGGCGTGGACGGTGCGCGCCTTTGCGGCAAGGGTCGCGCCGCTCACCGCGGGCAGCATCGCGATGATCGCGTCATGGTAGAGCTTGACCCAGTTCCGCGCGAGCAGTTCGACCGGCAGCAGCCGGCGTGCGGCATCGACGAACGCCCGGTCGGGCACGACGATCGCATCGCCCGCTGCCAGCTCGCGAGCGATGGCGCGGTCGAACGGATTGATCGCAGCATCGCGATTGTGCCGGATCATGGCACTTGCCGGACGTGTCCTGAGCGTCCGCCCGCTCTCGAGCTCGATCAGCAGGGCATCGGCGACCGGACCATCGGTGTCGACCAGGTCGATCACCGTATCAGGGACGTCGAGGGCGGGGCGTTCCTCGAGAACGAGATTGATCGGGCCGACCGCCCGGGCTTGGGCTTCCTTCTTCGCCGCGTCAGCCAGCACGGTCATACGGGCGCCAATGCGGCCCGAACCAGCGAACTCGGCGTGGAGCGCCAAGGACCCATAGGTGCCGGCCACCCGGCCGGTGAACGCTCGGTCGCAGATGATGAGCAGCTGTGACGGCAGCCAGGACCGCACGAGCAGCCTGTCGAGGAAGGCGATCGGCGGCGCGATGAGGGCGATCCGCTTCCAGCTGTTACGGTTGCCGCCGGCTTCGAGCTGGGCCAGAAGGTTCTCGAGCTCACCGGCATGGCAGATCTTGAGGAGACCGCGCGCGATGCGGTTTCGTAGCGTCTCGTTGACCTCCGCATCCTCGGCGAAGCGGCGCTCGGCGAGCCGCAGGTCGGTAGGGTTGGCGAAGACGAGGATCGAAAAATCGGACTTGCGCGCATAGTCGGCGCCGAGCTGGGCTACCGCCGAGCCGATCGGCGTATCATGGTCGAGCTGCTCATAGGCTTTGGCGATCGCCGCCTCGGCCGCCATGAGCTTGCTGCGCGCCGAGCCGGTGATCCCGGTCACCAGCGCCGCCTGCACGGGACCGAGGACGTTCGCCTCCGACCGTTCCTCGAGAAACGCCTCCGCGGCGGCCTGGCCTTCGAGCGCGCACAGGCCGTCATAGGCGGCACGCAGGCCGCAGGGGAGTGCCGAGGCGCGGCGCAGATTGGCCGAGCTGCGGCGGATGGCGGCCGCGGTGACCGCATCGGGTATCGCGCGGGCGGCTTCCGCCAGTGCGCTGAGCGCGTTGACGCTTGCACCGGCGGTGGACTGGAAAGTCGCGGTGATTGGACTGACCACGCCGATCTCGGGATCGGCGCTGACGATGTCGCTGCTGCGGCGAAGGATGATCGGCATGTCGAGGGCCGTGCGCCGCGCTATTTTTGCCGCCTTCGATTGCCGTAACAGATGCGCGAGCCGCCGCTGGACATAGCCGTCATGGGTGACCGCCAGGACCGGCAGCGCCGGACAGTGCGCGAGCAGCGCCTCGAGGAACCGCCCGACGATCTCTTCCCAGCCCGGCCCGAGCCGATTGAGGCCGGGCGGGTTCAGGTCGATCAGGCAGAGATCGGGCGGCCTGCCGCCCCTGCCGACGGTCAGGGCCGGCGCGCTTAACGCGGTACGCAGATCGGCGCGCGCGTCGATTCCGAACAGCGCGAAGGGCGCCTGCAGAGGATCGGTCAGCGTCGCGCGGTGGTCGGTGAGCTTATCGATCGCGGCGCCGTGGCGGACGCGGCCGAACAGCTCATGGCGCGGGGAAGCGAACATCGGCCTCGCGTCGGGGCCGCCCTCGGCCGAGAAAATGGGGAAAAGCTCGGCAAGCGTTGGATGGGCGAGATGGGGCAAGGACTGGTCGCGAAGCTTGAGCCGGGTCAGGTGGCCCAGCGTATCGTGCAGCATGCCCAGCGGCGTGGTCGCCTCAGGCTCCCCTGCGAGCCCGCGCGTCCGGTGGAGCGCATTGGGGGTGAGAATCTTGTCGCGGTCGACCAGCCAGCCGCGCTGGTCGGACCCCGTGCCGCCGCCACGCCAGGGGAAATAGAGCGTGCGCATGTCATGGACGGCAGGGCACCAGCGATGCTGGCCAGTGACGGTCGCGGCGCGACTGCCGAGCATGGCGAGCATCGCGAGTGGATGAAGGATCGCGGCGTCACGTTGGGCGGTGGGCCATTGTAGGACGGCAGCCGACTTCTGCTCGACCAGGGCGGCTAGGAAGTGGCGCAGCAGGTCCAAGGTCGGTCGGTTGAGCGTGCCGGTGCCTTCAAATGCGAGATCGAAGCGCTGGAGCGGCACCGCCGCGATGAAAGAGAGTGCGGCGTCGATGTCGATATCGGCGAAACGCCTGGCCTTGGCTTCCTCGGCCGCATGATGCTCAGCCTGGCGGGCGGCGGCGTCCTTCAGCTGCGCGGCGAGCGCCAGGCGTTTCGCGCCGGCAGTGGCGCGCGCCTCCTGAAGCTTCTTGAACCGGTCCTCCCCCCATTTGCCCACGCGCCGACTGTCTTCCTACCGAATCATCCATATTGCCGCGATGTTCCGATGGTACGTGGATACGTCTCCGCGTTCCATGCCGATCGCCGAATTGCGTCCCTTTTGAAGGAAACCCCAATCATGGAGATGCGCTCCGAACGATGTTCCGCAACGTCGCATTTGGAAACGACAATGTCACGGGATGAGAGCAGCGACAGCGCTTCGCCGCTCACTCAACGCGTCACACCGTTGTCATGTTCGGGCCAACCATAGCCTTCCGCGATGACATAGTCGGTCCGCAGCAGCTCCGAGCTGATGACGCGGAAACTGTCGAGCTCGACTTCGACGAACAGTTCGAGCGGCACCTTCGTCGAGAGCTCGGTGCTCGCGGTCTCCCCACCGAACCAGCGATCGTCCTCGCGGTCGTACATCGCGAGCGACCGGTCCTCATATTGCACATCGACCAGAATCTCGGTGACGACCGTCAGGATCATGCAGACGCTCTTGGTGCCGACCCAGGCGATCGAATAGTCGGTGACGGCCTCGATGGCCCCGGTGGACTGGTCGACGATCTCGGCCTCTGGCAGGTCGCCGCGATAGTCGAATATGAGCTCGTCGCCGATGTCCTCGACCAGCATTTCGAGCGCGCCGTCGAACCCCGGCGCGGCGACGACGGCATCGGCCACGGCCTCGAGGTCGACGTCGGGCTGGACCGAGGCGCGGCTGAGCAGCTCCTCAAGCGTCGCGATATGGCGCAGGGGCGCCGAGCTATCGGCGGCGCGCGACATGGCGGCGTCCTGTGTAACCACATGCAGCAGCGCGCCGTTGCTGGAGCACCATTGCTCGAGCGCTTTCACCATGAAGGCGTCGGGAAACTCCTTGCTGCCATCCTGATCGAAGGGCGGGCTTCGCGCGAAATAGTCGGCGAAGATCATCGACGCCGGCAGCTCCTGCGCGCGGTGCACGATCGCCGCCCAATCCTCGACGATTGTTTTTGCGAGTTGGCGGAACAGGTCGGCAGCGATTACCGCCGGGTCGATCGATGCCGGCTCTGGCAAGCCCTTGCTGGTATGACGCCACCGCCGAAAGGATTTTTCGATGGTCGCCAGGTCACGTGCCTTCGCTGCGACGTCTTCAGCGATCTGGCGCCGGATCTCGAGCAAGGTGATGTCGGTGATATGGAGAACGACGGCGCGGTCCGCGATATGACGCGCCAGCGTCGAGAGCGCGGGGTTCGAGACATTGTGATGAAGCCGGCGATAGACCTGGGTGTCGAGAAAGACGTGCCTTGTTTCTAACGGCTTGGGCCGAACTTGCTTGTTCATAATGCCGCGCCCTTGTCGCTAACCGGGACATGCGAGAGGTTCCCTGAAGAAACGGTCAATCACCCTATGGCCACTCTTTCTAGAGAGAACAAATTTTCACAGTCTAATAGCATACCAACGGCCCCGCGTTGTTGAAACGCAACTCTTCTTACTAGGAATGGTCCCGTCCTCGCAACGGCCATCAATCTGACAAGGTCAAGCGTGTTTAGACGGCCCTTGTCGTGAAAATGAGGCGGCTAGCGCTCCGAAGGCGTGCCGCCGCGGACCGAAAGTTATCGCTTAGCGCTACATAGTGATAGCGGCTGTTGGTTCCTCGCCGACAACATTGTACGCTTAAGGAAGGGCAGCTTTGTTTGTCCAGCGCCGAAGCTCAGCCAGTCAGCTGTGGGCCCAGTTTCGGGCGTAATTCCTGCCCTGTGGAGTGTTCACTATAGGTCGCGTTCTGGCGATGAACCTGCCGCTGAACCGACCACGCCTGAACTGCATGTTTGTCCCATGAGCAGGCGTCAAACCCCCAAAAGCCGAACAGCTCCTTACACCGGCGGCGCCCTAAGTTCACTTTTTGTTCTTGTTAAGGATGTTTCCTAGCGCTAGGATCATATCCTAGAATCGCAGGAAGAGAGACGATGGAAGATCCCCGCACGACGCTTGACGAGCTGATCCGCCAGCGCGGCGTCAACTACTCGGCTGTCTCCCGCCTGCTTGGCCGCAACGTTTCCTACATCCAGCAGTATCTGCGCAAGGGCAGCCCGCGCCATCTGGACGAGCAGGACCGCCAGATCCTGGCGCAGTTCTTCGGCGTGGACGAGGCTGTCCTGGGCGGCCCGGTTGCGCGGCATACTCCGGTCATCCAGCTCGTCCAGATCCCGGTGCTCGATGTCGAAGCATCTGCGGGCCACGGTGCGTTGGCCGGCGCGGAGAGCCAGGCCGGCCAGTTCGGGTTTGACGAAAAGTGGCTGCGCAAGCTGACGCAGGCGAAGGCTACTAGCCTCTCGATCATCAAGGTGGTCGGAGACTCGATGGAACCGACGCTGTACGACGGCGACGAGGTCCTTGTCGACGTTGCGGACGAGCAGTCCAAGCTTCGCGACGGGATCTACGTACTGCGCATGGACGGCGCGCTCAATGTCAAGCGGGTGGCGATCGAGCCACAGGGCCGCAAAATCTCCGTGGTCAGCGACAATGCGGCCTATCCCAGCTGGCAGGGGCTGGACCGCCGCTCGGTGAACATCGTTGGCCGTGTGCTCTGGTTCGGCCGCAAGATCTGAGACGCCGCCTCAGATCCCCATCTCGAACGGCTTGACCATCGCTTTCTCCCGCTCAGGTGGTTCCTTAAGCACGGGAGGCTCGCTCTGCAGCGCTGCCTCGGAATTCCCTCTCGCAAGACCGGAAGCGGCTGCCTCGCGCAGCAGGCCCACGGTTTCGAGGGCAGAACGCTTCATGCCCGTGTTGCGAGCGATGGCCGCGCCAAGCCGCGAGGCATCGTTGACGAAGAGGGTTAGCCCATCGCGCAGGCGGGTGACGGTCACGAGGAAAGTTTGCTGGTTCGAGAGATTGCGTTCGCGGCTGTCCATCACCGCGATGCCGCGGTCTGACGTGAGCCCCTGCGCCATATGGGCGTTGAGCGCATAAGCGAGATCGAGCCGCTTCAGCATCGGATCGCTGGCCGGCAGATCATGCGCAATGCCCGTCGAGGTCACCAGCGATACCGTATCCCGGCTGATCCCGGTGATACGCGCCTGGTCGGCATTGATGAGCCCCCGTCTGTGGTCGGTCTCGGTCCAGCGAATGCGGTCTCCTGCATGGAGGTCCAGGCGCTTGACTTCGAACAGCCGTAGCGGATCGTAGTCACCATTGGGACGAAGGCGATCGACCTTCAGCACTGTGCGCTTCCCGCCTTCACCCTCCAAGGTCACCGACCCCCGCTGCCGGTCACTCTCGATGACCGTGTATGTCCCCTTCCCTAGCTTTTGCGCCCGATTGTCGCGGTCGAATACGGCGACCATCCCCGGGCGATAGCTGGATGCATAGCGCAGCTCCTCGCGCGTCGTGTTTACGCGTGAGAGCACGTCCAGCCTCAGTGCCGTCTGACCCAGTTCGCCATTGGCCTTGAGCCCGGTCTGGACAGCGGCATTGACCTCGCTGCGCAGAGCACGGCCAGAGGCATAGATCGCAGTTCGGTCGCGCTCGACAGGCGCAAGCGAGAGCCACGCCGCCGCCGCCTCGATCGCTGCCCCTTCGCCGACCTCGATAACGCTCTTGCCGAGGTGTCGCAGCGCGTCATCAATCCGCCCGCCCTGAGCCGCCTGCTGCGCAGCGCGCAGGGCTTTGGTGCGGGCGCGGATGTTCCTGTTCATCGTCGCGGTTTCGATGCCGGAGCGCTGCATGACATCGAAGGGCTTGCCCGCGTCGACTGCACCCAGTTGCTTGCGGTCGCCGATGCTGGCGAACCGGTCGACACCGAGAAGATTGGCGAGAAGGACCAGTTTTTCCTTGTCGGCATTGCCGACCATCGAAGCCTCGTCGAGCAGAATCACGGCGCCTTTCATCTCCGCCCGCGCCTCGGTAAGCCGGGCCGCATCGCCGCCCTCGAGCAGGTCCTGATGGCGCCGCAGAAAGCGCGCGACGGTCATCGACGGGATACCGGTGTCGCGCTCGAGCATCTGCACCAGAGTGTTCTGCACGGCGAGGCCCAGCACCACCCTGCCCTCCTCGCGAAGGATGTCGGCCACAGGCTTGAGCACCGTACTCTTGCCGGCGCCGGCGACGCCCTGAATCGCAACAATCCGGTTGGTCGAACCCAGCAGCAGACGTCCGGCAGCCTCCTGCCCGGCATTGAGCTTGATGCCATACCGCATCTGCGAGAGGCTCTGCAGCCGCGCACCGGCCGCATCGGCGTTGATGATCGGCGATGCCTTCCCCCTGCCCTCCTCCACGGCGGCCACGATGCGCTGCTCGGATGCGACCGCGTCTTTCGTGGTCAGCATGACCTGGCTGACCCCGGCACCCCGCTGCAGCGCGCCCTGCCGGACCAGCTGCTGCACCCGCTGCTCGATCGCCGGCAAGGCTGCGGGAAGGCCAAAACCCAGCGCTGCGCGGTAGAGATCGACTTTCGAGAACGCCGCTTCGCGCTCGGCGAGATGCCGCACCGCAGATGCCACAGCGTGGGCTGCCGCGACCTGTTCGGGCGACCGCTTGGCAAGATCCTGAGGCATCAGCGGATCGCCTTCCCTGAGCCCAAAGCGCTCGGCGAGCGCGGCCGCAAGGTCCTGCGCTCTGGTAACGGTCCCGCGCACGATCGAGGTCAGCTTGCCGACTTCGCCAAGGCCCTGGGCCGCGCGCGCATTCGCTCTCGCCATGACCGCAGTAGGATCGAAGCCGATGGATCTGGCCTTTTCCTTCCAAGCGCTCACCAGCGCGGAACGGTCCTCCACCGTACTCTTTTCCGAGCGGGTCATGAGGTTCGCGGCGCTGCGCGCGGCGAGGCTGCGCGAGGCCATCCCCTCCAGTTGGCCGAGGATTTCTGCGCGGCGCGAGCTGAAGGCATCGCGTACGGATTTCCGGACACCGACCGCTTCGAAGTTGCCGTGCTTGCCGATCTCGCCAACCTCATAGCCGAGGCGCTCGACCGAGATGCGGAAGCGGGCCATCGTCATGGCGTTGAGCAGGGTATTGTGCTCCCACAGCTTGTCATTGCGCAGGGCGCGCCATTTGCCGTCCGGACCCTGCGTCGCATTGGCGACCACCGCGTGAATGTGGGCATTAGGTTCCTGATTGCGGTTGGTATCGTGCATGAAGAGCGCGACGGTGAGGTTGCCGGTGGCGACGGCCTTGTCCTTGCCCCTCACCTCGATCCGGGTCTCGGCAAGGTTGCGTTCAGCCCACGCGAGCGTCTCTTTGACCGCCTCGGTATAGGCCTCAAGGATGCGCCGGTCGCCGCCCACGAGGGCGAGCAGCGACCAGCTCTTGGGCATCGAGAAGGTTAGGTCGGTCCCTGCCCGATGCTCGCGCTTGTCGGTGCCAAGGCGGGTTCCATCGGGCAGAAACCCCTTGAGAATGGCCTCGAAGGTTTTGGCATCGACTTCACCCGACAGCCCCAGCTTGTCCGCGCCCTTACCGAACCATTCGCCCGAACGATCGGCATCAGCGCGGGTGTAGTAGTTGTCGGCGGCGAAGTAGCGGGCGGCCCCGCCGGCGGTGCGGACATTGGCAACGGACAGCATGTGCATGGACCTCGATCAGAGGAAGCTGACGCTTCAGATCTCGATGTCGAACTCTCCGACATCGCGAGCCTCGCGAGGTGTATGACGCACCTCAGATGCGTCCCCTTCGAGTGCCATCCGGCGGGGGTCGGTCAGCGCCAGGGGTGCTTCTGAAAGGGGCTTATCTGATTGCGCCGGAGTGGTGTCAGATGCCGACGACCTGCCATAGATTGGCGCCGACATGTCCGGCACTTCACCGTCGCCACTGGTCTTTGCAGCTTCCGGGCTGGTACCACGGGTCGGCACAGACCCCGCACCTTGAACGCCCGCCATCTCGTCTGCCGATTGACCCTCGCGCGGCACAGCTGGGCGGGTAGCAGTCCCCTTCGCCAGACCGATATCAGCGGCCAGATCCGTCAGACTGCCGCGATGCTGGACGCGCTCCTCACCCTCACCGGTCTTGGGCTCGTGGGGAACAAGCGGCAGCACGCCCTGGCGCGGATCGAGCCTTCTGCCCGCACCATCATCATTGGATGACGGGTGCTCCTGAGCCGATGATGCCGTCCAGTCCTCGCCGGTGCTGCCATCCGCCAATTCTCGCGCAATCGGCCGAGTTGGGAAGGGATCGGCCGCCCTACGAATGAACGCTTTCGAACGCATAGGACGGTCGACCGGCGTGAGTTTGACCTCCGCTGCGGGAAAGCCATCTGGAAACTTGAGGTACCCGACAAGGCGAGGCAGGTCCTTGATGTCGTCGGGAAGGAGCAGCCGCTGGATATGCCGCCGCGTGGTCAGGCTGACGGCATCACGAGCATTGTTGAAACCGTAGGTGTAGCCCTCGTCCATGTCCCGCACCTCTCTCTGGCCGATGAAGTCGGAGCACCATGTGGCGGTGTCGGCATCGCCGGTCCCGAGAACGAGTTTGGTTCGGGCAAGCGAGGACAAGGTCATTGCCATGTTGTCGCCGTAGACTTCCTTGAGCTTCGCATAGGCGTGGATGCCGGTGACGATCGCGCCGCCAAAATTGCGCGCGGTCTGGAGGCCCTTCTCGAGCGCAGGGAGGCGGTGGAGCGCCCCCAGTTCGTCGATGAAGAACCAGATGCGCAGGTCGCGGGTGCGATCGAGGGTCATCAGCGTGTTCATCGCCAGGTCCAGCCAGACGGTGAGGAGCTGCGAGCACACGCTGAGATCGACGTAGCGGGCCGAGATGAAGACGAACCCACCATCGTCATCGGCACTCTCGATCCATCTACGCATCGAGAAAGGCTTTCCCTTTTGGGGGAGCATCTTGAGCGCCTTGGCGTTCGCGTTGAACACCGCGCGGATGGATTCAGCCATGCGCGCGGCCTCGGGTGCGGTCAGCGGATCGGCGATTGTGCCGCGCATGAGCTTGTGCACTTGGGCGAGGTCTGCCGTCATCAGCTCCCTCGCCAGAGCGTCGTTGCTGTCGGCGCCGCGGGCGCGAAGCTTGAGGCACATCTCGACGAACAGCAGGCGCGCGGCCAGCACCCAGAACTGTTCCGAGCCGCCCCCATCGTGGGGCACCAGCGCCTCGGCAGCGGCCGTGAACTCGGCCTCGTCGCGGCACTCGTCGAACACACTCCAGCGCGGGCAGCGCGCATCGAGCGGATTGAGGATTACGTCGCGCGAGGCATCGTAGAAGTGCTCGATGAAGTGTCCGGTGAGGTCGAAGATCACCGCGCGATGTCCGCGCTCCCGCGCCTCCTCGATCATGTCCGAGAGCGCTACGGTCTTGCCCATGCCGGTGGTGCCGATGAGCATGGCGTGGCTCTGTTCGAGCCGCCAGGGATACGTTACCCCGGCAATGCTCGAAGGCCGATAGGGGAACGCGCGGGCGAGTTGTGCCGCACTGCAAAAGCGCCACTCGTTGCCGAGCTTCGCGCTCCACTCCTTGCGTTGCTCCGCCTTGTTATGCCTCCGGATCCGGGTTTCGAGATCGTGGAGACTGGTCAGCTTGGCGCCGCGCTCATGCTGGCGCTCCTTGGCCTTGCCGCCAAACCGCGAGGCGAACCAGACCCACACCACAAACACCGGCACAAGGATCACGGTCGACCAGGCCAGAGCGATGCCGACCAGCTTCAGCAGATGATGCCACGCGCGCACCACGGGCGGGTAGATATCGAGCAGCGAAATGGGAAAGGTCACGGCCCTTCCCCACGCTGTCCGGACCGTCACATCGTGCGCCGGATCGAACTCCATGAAGCGGTAGCCGACGCCGTAGGCATGCATCCACGCGAGGTAGACTTCGTGGTCGGACATGCCTTCCGAGACGGTCCACCAGGTCATCCAGCACATAACGATGAGGGAAATGATCAGCGGGCCTTTGAGGCCCGCTGCGAACATGAAGCCGAAGTGCTCGATGAGCTGGCTGCCGCGAGTGAAATTGCCGAGGTCACGCTTCATGGCTGCCTCCCTCGTCGGTCGTTTCAGCGACACCGGCGGCGCGGCAGCGGGCAGCGAAAGCGGTATGCACCCGCTCGCGCAAAGCATGATCGCTATGGCCCGCGAGGAGGGCATCAACCCCAACCATGGCGAAGAGCGACTGGCGGTATAGCCGGAGCATGACGCTGCGATCACTGGCGACCGAGAGGTCGTTATCGCAGGCGCGGACGATGACTGTGCGCAGCCATTCGCTGAGCGCGAGCCCGTTGGCAGAAGCTGCTGCGCGGGCACGA
>NZ_LJHZ01000103.1:0-34673 GCF_001296055.1 Novosphingobium sp. AAP93 | reverse complement strand
CTTGAATCAACCAATCACCGTCTGCGCAAGCAATTTAATGGGTCCTGACCCTAGTCAGTAACCAGTCTTTATTCGCGATTAACCATACAAGTTCCGCTGCGGATGTGAATATTCGTCCATTTCGAAGCATGCCGGCGCCGGGCTCCCGGCGTTTTCCGCGGCAGCTAGATCGCGGAAAAATTGGAAAAAATTTTTTGCCGGAGGTAATTTTTTGCGCCTTCGAAGCGGTTATCGGCCAGCCTCAGGCTCTGCGGACGCAAAAAGGCCCGCGGCCGTTGCGGCGCGGGCGATGAAGAATCGACGCTGTGGTCGCTGCGTCAGTTGTAGGACGCGGTGATCTGGTAGGTCCCGTTGTAGGTCCCCACGGGCTGCGATGCGCCGACAGCAAGCGTGCCGCCCACCGCGATGTCGAGCGTGCCGACCGGCGAGCCGGTGAGGGCGCCGACGGTAAACAGCGTGATTGTCATTGAACTCCCGCTGCGGGTCACCGTGGCGGCGAGCGGTAGGGTCACGAAGAACTGGCGGCCCGGTTCGCCGCTCACGCGGAACCTGCCGGCCTGCGGGTCCGAGCTGCCCTGGGCGATGGCGGTGTTGCCAGCCATGCCGCCGGTGGTCGAGACGGCACCGGCGGTGCTTACGGTGACCGTACCCGCCGCGGTGGGCTGTGCCATCACGCCAAACCGCAAGGGTGCGGTCGCAACGATTCTGATCGGGGTGATCACCTGCGCACTGGCCGTTCCGGTCACTGTCGCCGTGCCTCCGGGGGCCGCATAGGCCGCCTCGGGCGCCGGGAGCGACGCTGCGAACGCGGCAAACGCGATCAGGCAAGGGCTAAAACGAGCGGTCATGTACCGGCCAGGTTTGGGGAACGGTTACGAGAGCCCGGCTGTCGCCAAAAGGGCGACAGCCGGTGCAATCCCGGGCTTAGTTGTAGGTAACGGTGGCGGAGTAGGTGCCGGTGTAGGAACCGGCCGGCGCCGTGCCTGTCACGGTCAGCGTGCCGCCGACGGTGAAGCTGGCCGCGCCGGTGCCGCTGAGCGTGCCGGTTGCAGCCGAAGGCGTGGTGGTGAAGGCGAGGTTGGTCGAACCCGAAGTCACGTTGCCGCCGGTGGTCGTGATCGAGAACGAACGGCTGGCATCGCCCGCAACGGTGAAGCTGTCGGCCGAGTTGGTCGAGCCGGGCACGAACGTCACGTCGCTGCCGACCGAACCGGTGCCGGCTGCAGAGACGGTCACGGTGCCGCCGGTGCCGGTGGTGAAACGTCCGAAGTTGAGGCTGGCCGAAGCCGGGTGGGTCAGCACGATCGGCGCGACGATGGTCGCGGTCGCGGTACCGGTGGCGGTCGACTGGTTGCCCGAGCCGGCAAAGGCGGGAGTCGCGGTGGCGAGGATCCCGATAGTGGCGAGAATGATCTTCTTCACGTCGTATGCTCCTGAGTTTTCAGTTTCGCCCCGCAACGTCCCGGTCTTGGAGCTGGTAAACGCGGTTTCATCAGGGCCGTGGTTTCCCGTGGCCTGATAAGTAAACGTCCTAAGGAAATATGGTTAAGAAAGTGTTTGCCTCTCGAAACCTCTTGAAAAGATTCTGTGTCTTCCAACTCGGCTATCTCGAGGAGATCTTCGATCTAACTTTCGGAAATTAAGCGAATTTCCGGTGTCCGTGCAGGGTGGCCAAACGCAAACCAGGCGGTCGCGCATCTGCGCACCGCCTGGTTAATCCTTTCCAAATCTGTTAACCAAAATGCTGGGTGGGGATCTGCTGATCCGCTGCGTTCAGTTGTACGCGACGGTTGCCGAGTAAGTGCCGGTGTAAGCGCCCGTCGGAGCCGTTCCCGTCACCGTCAGTGTGCCGCCGACAGTGAAGCTGCCGGTCCCGCTGGTGCTGAGCGTGCCGGTTGCGGCAGATGGCGTGGTGGTGAAGGCAAGGCTTGTCCCGCCCGAGGTCACGTTGCCGCCTGTCGTCGCAATAGAATAGGAGCGATTGGCGTCGCCCGCGACGGTAAAGCTGTCAGCCGCAGTGGTCGATCCGGGCACGAACGTCACGTCGCTGCCGACAGAGCCGGCGCCGGCCGCAGTCACCGTCACGGTGCCGCCGGTGCCGCGCGTGAAGCGGCCGAAGTTGAGGCTGGCCGAAGCCGGGTGGGTCAGCACGATCGGCGCGACAATCGTCGCGGTCGCTGTGCCTGTCGCGGTCGATGTATTGCCCGGCGCAGCATAGGCCGGGCCCGCTGTGGCAACGGCGATCAGCGCTGCAGGAAAAAACTTGTTCACCGGTTAAGCTCCTGGTCCCTTTCGCCCCGCACCGGAGAATCGGCGGAACTGGAGGGGCCGGGCTTCCCCGGCGTCCTCTTACGTACAATTCCTAAGTAGATATGGTTAATGAAAGGTAAGCACGTCTGGAAGGGGCGCAAGGCCAGAGCTCCCGGATACTCCCGGGGTGATCAGCTGTAGGTGACCATGATGGTCAGAGTGGCGCGGTAATGCGCCGGGGACGTGCCCGCAGGGACGTTCAGCCGCCCGCCGACTTCGATGCGATCCTCGCCTTTGTCGTCGAGCTGGCCGATGCTGGTGACCGCTCCCGCATGGCTGTCGAGGTGCACGGTCAGCGCATCGATGGCGAGCGCAGGCGCGCTGCCGCCGCCGATCAGCGTGCCGCTGGCAGTAATTGTGGCCGGTGCGCTGACGGTATAGCTGCGCCCGGCCTCGCCACTGACGAGGAAGCGCGCGGGTGCGACGCCGGCGCAGGCGCCCCCACAGGCCGGTGCGGCACCACCAGCATAGTTGACGGCCCCCTCTGCACCGACCGTTACCGTTCCGCTCGCCGTGCGCGACGAGGTTAGCGATCCGAAATCGAGATCGTTGAGCGCGACGGCGATGATCGGCGTGATGATGACGGCCTGTGCCTGTCCCGACGCGGTTGCACTTTGCCCGGTTGCCGCCAGCGCGGGCGAGCTGACGAGCGCCGCCGCTGCGAGGACCAACCGCCCACGCATCACAGTTCGGCCAGCACGGTGACGACTATCGGCAGCGGGATGGCTAGCTGTGCCCCGCCGGATGTGCGCGCGATTTGCAAGGTGCCGCCCACCCGGAACGTCCGGCTGCAGATCCGGCGTTGGCAGCCGGTCAGCGTGATCTGCGCGGTCTGGCCCGGGATCAGCGTGGATATGCCTGGAAGATCGGTATCAAACCGGGCAATCGTGCCGGTTACGCCGCCGCTGACCTGGCTTGCCGTTCCGGGCACGAGCACGGAAATCAGCAGCGAATAGGCGACATTGGCGTTGTTGCCGCGATCGTAAGTGAAGGTGAACTGCGCCGGGGCTGGCGCAGTCCCCGTCAGCGGAACAATGGCGGAACCGCTAACCGCACCGGTTGCCGATACAGTCCTTGAACCAGACGTATCGGTGAAAAAGGTGCCGAAACGCAAGGCCTGATCTGCGCTCACTGTGGCCGAAGGCGCCGCGGCGAGGGCAGGGGGGGCGGCACCGGCAAGGCACGCACCCAGCACCGCCGCCGCTGTCCAGCGGATCACCCGGTTCAGGGAAACGATGCGAATGGGCTGCAAGCGAACCGATCCTGCGCAAACAAAGTAGCGAAGGTATGGTTGATAAACTTGCACCCCGACGGCGGCAATACGCGGGAAGGCGCAGTCCCCCGTTGGAACATGCTAAGCCAGTTCGTTAACGGATTTGTTTACCGGCCGATGCCGAGTGCGGCCAGCGAGTTGGAATCGAACTTCACCCGCATGGTCGCAAAAACCCCCTTGGTCGTGTTGCGCGCGCCGGCAAAATCGCGGTCGCGGAAACCGGTGAGGTTATAGCCGATCACGACCATCACGTTGTCCGCCGGGACAATGCCGATCTGCGGCCCGACCGCGTAAGACGTGGTCCCATCGGAGAGGCTGCGCCGCACTGTCGCGCTGCCGCCAACTTCGATGCGCTTGCCGATGCCGATGCGCGCATCCACCCCGCCCAGCACGGTCGTGCCGGCAAGGTCAAAGCCTTGATAGCGGTCGAGATTGTGCCGCGCGGCGACGAAGATCCCGATCTCGGTGCGCTGGACCATCTGCCCGTCCACGCGGCCGCTCGGCGCCCAATTGCCGGAGAAGCTGCCGATGATCCGACGCGAGCGGGCATTGCCATCGACCGTCAGCGCGGTGCCGTCGGTCGCCGCGCCGGTGCCGGTTACGCTCGCCGCCGTCACGCCCAAAATCCGGTCGCTGCGGAATTCCAGTTTACTCAGGAACGCGAAAGCTGAAGTCGCCGGGCGGTGTGCGATGGAGATGGCAGCGCTGCCCACTTCGCTTTGTGCGCCGGTTGCATCGCGCGACCTGGCCCAGGTCACCGCGCCGCCGACCACGCTGCCTTCGCCCATCTGGCGGATCATGCCGAAGGTCAGGCCCTTGCGCTTGGTCAGTTCGCCATCGCGCAGTTCCGCGCGCGCGGTCGCGCTCCAGCGGCCAGAACGCCACGTCGCACCGAGCGTATAAGCCGTGAAGTCCTCGGCGATCGTCGTCTGGCTGCTCGCGCCGACCACCGCCGTGCCGCCATTGGTAGCAAGCGCGCTCTTGCCGCCGATCACCTTGTTGCCATCGATGGTGGCGTCAAGTGTCAGCGCCTTGCTCACCGGCAGCGACTGCGCGAGGCCGTAGGAGGCAAACGCGCGCTTGCCCTGCTCTGCAATCGCCTGCTGTTCGGTGGCCACGGGCAGGCCCTTGGTCGCCTGCTGGCCGACTACGGTGGCGATCTTGGCGCCGGTCCACGGCTGCACTTCCAGCCCGCCGCGCAGCGTGCGTGTCTCGCCCTGGCTGCCGTTGCCGATCTCGTAATCGCTGATCAGGCGGACATCGGGTGTGATCGCATAGCGCAGGCCGAGCCGGTAGCGCGGCGCCTGATAGGAAGTCGCATCGCTGCGGCCGATCGCGATCGAGCCCGCCGCGCTCAGTTCCAGCTTGTTGTCGAACAGGCGCTTGGTGCTGCCCGCTTCGATCAGCGTCGTGCTGCCGCCCTTGGCACCGGTTGGACCCGCGGCGACACCCTGCGCCAGCGTCTCGCTGTAGCGCGCGACGGCGAGGCGCAGTTCGGTGCCGGCGGAGTTCCACGTCGTGCCCAGCTGGATCGCGCTGCGCTTGGACCCGTCGACCAGCGAGGTATCCTGCCACGCCGTGCCGCTCACCAGCCACTTCTGGCTGATCCGGTAGCGCGTATCGAGCCCGATCTTGCGGCGCCCAAGCTCGCCGATGCTGACCTGACCGACACCGAAATTGGCATCGAGCGAGCGAATATAGGCGAGCACATCGAGCCGCGCGTCATGGCGTTCGAGTTCGACCATCCAGGCCGACTTGGTGCCGCTGCCGGCCTGACCCGCCGCCAGATTGCCGCCGGTGGCATGGCTCAGCGCCGCTTCCGCGCGCACTTCGGTCTTGCTGCCGATAAAGACCTTCGCGTCGATCGCGCCAAGATTGGTGCGCGTCACCGCCGCGCCGGCATTGGCCGAGGCATCGCTGATCGCGGTTGCGCCGAGGCGGACTTTCTCCGACTTGTTGCGCCATTCGCTGCGCGCACCGGCATTCCACGCCCCGCCGTTCAGCGTGTCGATTTCGTAGTCGACCACGATCTGCTGCGGATTGAGATTGGCATCGCGGCTGAGCACCGGCTGCTTGAACGTGATCGTGCCCGCGAGGAGGTCGATGTCGTAATCGAGGAAACGCGTGAGTGCCGTGCTGGAGACGACGACTTCGGAGCGGAAGCGGTCGCGCACTTCGATCACCACCGTCTCGCTGTTGGGCACGATGGCGCGGCTGGAGAGGCGGTAGGGCCCGCTGATGCCGCCGCCGGGGATCTGGTCGCGGCGGTGCGTGGTGGCGACCTTGGCGGCATAGGCTTCGGTGCGCAACCGGCCCAGCCGCGCCTCGGCCCTCACGCCGGTCATCGTGCGCTGGTAGCGGCCGAGCTGGGTGTGATCGAAGCCGGTGTTGAAGTCACCGAACATCGCCCGCACGCGGGTGCTTTCGATGCGCACATAGAGCTTGTTCACGCTCGCGGCATCGAAGCGACGGTCAGAGCCGTCAGCGAACACGGTGTAATAGGCCTTGGGATCGAGCCCGCCGAGCAGGCGCTGTTCGGCGCGCTGCTTGGCGCTGTCATAGGCAATGGTGGTGAGCCATTTGCCCTTGATCCGCCCCTTGGCGTAGAACGCGACACGGGCATGATCGCCCAGATCGCTGTCGAACTTGCCGGTGCGGTGCATGTGATCGGCAATCGTCTTTGCGCCCACCGCACCTTCGGCAAGGCCCACCAGCGTCCACTTCGCCTCGCCCGGCACGACCCATGTTTCGAGCACTTGCTGGCGCTTCACGTCGCGGTCCGTGAACTGGAAGGTCAGGTCGAGGCTGCCGCTGACCATCGTCGGGGCAAGCTCGATCAGCGCGACGCCGTCGTCGCCCTTGACGATCCACGTCGGCGGGCTGCGGTCGAGGCCAGAGAGGATGCGGCTCTGCAGTGCGTCGAGCGCTGCCGCGCTTTCGTAGGGCGCGGACAGCGTGATCGGGCCGGAAATCCCGGCGTGAACTGGCCGGCCGGTGCGATCGAGCACGCGCACGGCGACGACCGGCCGCGTCGCCCCATCGGCCACGAGGCGGGTGCGCTCGGGAACCAGTTCGACACGGGCCGGGGTCGCGCCGAAGTGCACGGTGCGGGTCAGCGTTTGCACCACGGCGCCGCCGGGATCACGCACCTCGGCATCGAAGCGGGTGTCCTCGCCATTGAGCGGCAGACCGCGCCATACGCTGACGGCATAACCCTCGGGCGAGCTCTGCGCGCCGTCGAAGGCCAGCTTGTCGACCGGCTTGCCGTCGATTTTGAGCGCCACTGTCTGCCCCTTGCGGTGGCGGATGACGACGCGGGTGGTCGGCGCGCGCGGGTTGTAATCAGCGGTGGGGAAAAGGAATTCGGTGGGGCCATCACCCTTGGCAACCCAGTCGGTATCGCCGCCCGCCGCCTTGCGGTCGCTGTCCGCCACCGGCTTGGCCGCTTCTGCAGCAGCAGCGGCTGCAGCGAGCGTCTCGGCGGGCACGGTGGCCGCGAAGTTGGCGACAACCAGGCTGCCGCCCTGGCCGATCACGAAGCGGCTGGAGGCACTCCCGGCACTGCGGGTCGACTGTGTGCAATCAACGAACTTGCCGCCCTTTGGCAGCGTAACCGATTGTGCTTCAACGACATGTGTGCCGGGCATCAGCCCTTCGAAGTGATAGCGGCCCTCTGCATCGGTCACTGCGAAGCTGCCGTCCTCAAGCACGAGACGTACACCGCCGATGCCCGGGCGGGGTGCGTTCTTGCTGTTCGGCACATCGCAGGCGCCGAGCGTGATGCGGCCGATCAGGGTCATCGTCGCAGCCAGATTGTCGCGCTCGATGCGCACGGCAGAACTTGCCGTTGCGGTTAGTCCACGTGCATCCACTGCATCAATTCGGTTAATTGCGTTGCCTGCGGACGCTTCCGGCCGCACGGTCATCGCATAAGTCACGGTGCGGCTGGCGCCCGGTGCGATCGTGCCGATGGCAATGGTCATCGTGCGGCCATCGGGCGCAACAGTCACCGCATCCGCCGCCGGTTTGGCCCCATCGATGCGGATCGTGCTCACGCGCAGTCGCAAGTTGGCCGACGGCGTATCGCTCAGCACCACGCCGCGTTTCATCCGCCCCGGATCGGTGTTGCGCACCGTGATGGTGTAAAACACGGCATCGCCCGGTTGGGCGACCTGTCTCGACGCGACCTTGCTGAGGCTCACGGCAACGGGTGGTCGGTCGACCGGAATATCGACGCGCACCGGTGCCGGGCTCGAAAGTGCCAGACTTTCACCATAGGACGCCGGTAGAATAACCAAATCGCCCCCATCGGGACGTCTCAGGCCAGTGAAATTCTTCGGTGTGAGCGCTGATGGCGCGGTGTACGGATCAGGCGGTACGACCAGCAGCCGATATGTGCCAAGCGGCGCGAGCGGAAAGCGGTATTCGCCTTCCGGCATCTGCCAGGTGCGGCCGGCCCCGTCGGTGATCAGCGAGCCTGTGACGATGGTCGAGGGCCAGGTGGTCACGCCGTCATCGGCAAACACGCGCGCCGGCTGGCCGGTGGCGACATCGATCAGCGTGACCCGCGCGCCGTCGATCGGGGCGGCATCTTCGCTATCGAAAACAAGGCCATAGGGGTCGGCCAGCACGTCGACATCGGTCTTGATAACGGTGCCGTCGCCGCTCGCACCGTTGTAGGAGACGGTCACCTTGTCGCCGCCCGAAACGCTGAGGCGGCAATCGCCGTCCTTCGGCTGCGGCGGGATCGCGCTCGTCGGGATCGCACCGTAGAATACGCCGCTGTCGGTGGCCGTCTCGGTGACGGTGACCTGTTCCTTGTCGCCGCTGGCCGAGGTGATCGTGACCTTGACCGTGTCGATCCGGCCCGGATCGAGCGCGCTGCGGGCCAACACGAGGCGGAAAACCACCGGCTGGCCGACGATGACGCTGGAAGTCGTCGCCGGATCGTTCGGATCGGCACCTTTGGGGTCGATATTGACGCTCGGCAAGACCGTGGTGCCGCAATAGCCGGCATTGATCGCAAGCGTTTCGCTGCCATTGGGCAAGGGCAGCACGAAAATCCTGGTGTCATCCCGCACCACATCGAACGAGACCACGTTGGAATCGGCCGTCAGTTCGATGCCGCTCTGGTTCCAGCGGGCATAGGCGGTGTTGGTGATGGTGTTCGCCGCGGCGGGAACGCTGGTCGCGAAAAGCAGCGCTGCAAAGAGCAGCGCGGCGATCGCCCAGATCCTGTTCCTCAATGCCTGCATGGCGTTTGTTCTTTGTTTTCAGGACAAAGGAAGGGTGTGGCGGCGGCCTACCCCCGGGTCTGCCGCCGCCTGCCTGTCCTGATCTGCGTGATTGCTTGAAGGGTGCCTTCCTCGGGCCCGTTCAATTAATCGTGGCTTGGAAGACAACCGTCTTGGTTTCACCGCCTGCCACGGAGGCCAGCGTGCCGGTCACCGTGTTCGAGGCCATCGTGCCCGTGCCGGTCGTGTCGGCGGCGCAGGTCGCCACGCCGCTCGCGATCGTCGCGGTGCCGTTGGTCTTCACGCCGAACGCCGAATCGTAGGTGAGGTTCGCCGGAATGGGGTCGTTCACGGTAACGGTGGTCGCCGTGGCGCTGCCCGATGCGTTGCTGATCGCGATGCAGTACTGGATCGTCGCGCCCGGGATCATCTTCGGGTTTGTCGTGCCGTTGATCGGATCGCTGATGATGCGCGAGGACTTGATCGCGCTGAGCGTCGCGGCCGAGACGGTGTAGTCGTCCTTGGCCGAGAACGAGGCATCGCGCGCCGCATCGGTCGCACCCGCGCCGTCCGCGAACACCGTATCCATCCCAGCGGTGTTCGCACCGGTGGTCTGGACGAGCGCCGCACCCTGGCTTCCCGCGGCGCCGGCTTCGCGGCCGGTTGCGGTCAGCGTCACGGCGGCAACCGCGCCGTTTGCCTGGGCCAGCGGCACGTCGGAGACGACGAGGACCTGAACCGAAGCGTCCGCTGCGACTTCGTCGAGGTAGGTCACCAGCGTGTCGGTGCCCGATTCGAACGTGCCGTTGTTGTTCACGTCGCGGAAGATGCGCACGTTGGTCACGTCGAACGAGTCGGTGTTCGAGTGCGCGCCGGCGCCGCCGACCTGCTGCGCTGCGGTGAGCGCGAAATCGAGCGGGGCGTTCGAGGTGTTGACCACCGTGAACGCCGTCACCTGGTTGACCGAGCCGGGCGTGACCGTCGTGGTGGTCGTGCCGACTTCGGCGACGGTCAGCTGCACGCGGCGGTCGACCGTGAGGGTATCAGACGCGGCCGTGCCGGTCTGGGCGATGCCGCCGACCTGGAACGCCACCGAAACCGTGTTGGTGATCGTCGAGCCTGCGGTTGTACCGGCCGCGTGGGCCGGGTTGGCGCCGAGAACAGCAAGGCCGAAAAGCCCCGCCGCACCCAGCAGTCTGCTGCGATACGTCATTGTTATATGCTCCACTGGGTTGCCTGCGAATATTCTGGTCGCTCACAGGCATCGCGACCCCCCGTTCCGCCGGATTAGCGAACGATTCCATGATATTGGACTTCACCCGAAGCGCCCGGAGCGATCGACGGGATGATCCAGCGAACATGCGTCACGTCAGCCGCGGTGGCCGCGCGCGGCGTGCCCTCGGTGCCGGCAACCTTGAGGCTGCCAAGCTGGCCCCATGTCTTGCCGCCATCGACCGAGACTTCCGTGCCCTGTGCACCGTCGCTCGCAAGGGCAACGGCGGACGGCAGCGGATTGGTGACCACGAAATTGGTCACCGCCTGCGCGCCGTCGTTGTGATAGCGCGTGGTGAACAGCAGGTGGTCGCCGGGAATGACGACCTTGGGCTCGACCAGTTGCACCTTGCTCACACCGTTTTCGGTCACGGTCTTCTCGAGCATGACATCGCCCTTGAGCGTGACGGGTGACGGCGTGGACTGGGCTGCCGCGAGTGCGGGGCCGGCCATGGCAACCATGGCAGCGGCGCCAGCGAGGGACTTGACGACGAAGGAGAGTTTCATGGCTGGTATCCCTGATTGATCAATTGATTTTGACGGAGAAAACGACGGTCTTGGTGGTGCCGCCGGCAATCTTGCCGAGCGTCACGTCGATCCCGCTGGCACCACCCACGCCGGCATCGCCATCGGCGCCATCGGTGAGGGCAGCGGCATCAAGCTTGAGCGATCCGGGCACATAGGTCGTCCCGTTCGGGATGGTGTCGACCACGTGCAGCCCGTCGAGTGAGCCGCTGCCGGTGACCTTGGCGGCCAGCGAATAGGTGACGACCGCGCCCGGTACGGGCTTGGCGGTGCCGAACGGATCGAGGATCGATGCCGACTTGGTGAGCGAAATATTGGCGAGGCTGGCGATCAGTGCGGCAAGCGAATTGGCCGCGGCGGTGGTCAGGCCGACGACGGCATCGCCGCCGCCTTCGCCCTTGCCGGCAAAGCTGGTGCCGGGCGTGCCGTTGCCGGTCTGCGCCGTCGCGGTGAGGCGGACCTGGCTGGTCTGCGCATCGGTGGCGCCCGCCGGGAAGTCGACGAGGAGGAAAACCTTGGTGCTCTTGTCGGGACCGAGCACCGGCGTCGCCAGCGCGCCTGCGGTGAGGACGGTATCGACGCCGGGATCATAGATGCCGTTGCCGTTGCTATCGAGCACGACCGACTTGATCGTGCCATCGAAACCATTGCCGGAAATCTTGGGATCGGCGGTGAGATTGAAGGCTTCCGGGCCATTGCCGCTGTTGGTGACCGAATAGATCAGCACTGCCGGCTCGCTGGTGGCGGTGGCAGGCGCCGTGCTCAAGGTCGCCACAGCGACGTCGAGCAACTCGTCGACCTTGACCGTGACCTTGTTCGAGGTGACCGATCCGGTGGTCGATCCCGTCTGATAGGTCGCCGTCGCGGTGTTCTCGATCAGCGTGCCCGCAAGCACCCCGGTGGCATGCGCAGTGCCCGCAAGCGGAGCGGTGAGGGAAAGGGCGAGAAGCGAACATCCGGCGATGCCCGCGGCCCGGCTCAGGTGGGTGAGGTACGTATTCATACGTGGGCCTTTCCACCGAGCGTGGTTAACATCGGGTAAGGACAGAATGGCTCGAAGCTGCGCCGCGGGCGGATAGGAGGCCTATTTCCTTCGCCCGGATGTTAACCGACTTTGGTTAGGTGATCGCTTCAGGCGACTGCGCAAGTTCCTGAATTTTAGTGGTAAATTTTTGGTTTCGAACCAGGGGAGCGGAAGAGCGTTACCGCTCCGCCTGCAGGGCACAGGTCCGGATACCCTTGAAAATAAATTTGATTTTGGTCCGAAGTGGTTACGAAACTGGCGTTCACAGAGTAAATTCCGCAGGTCCCGCGCGGCATCGGTTTGCGTTGCGGTACACTGGCCAGGGAGTCGGGGTGCAAGCCACGGCGGTGCGGCGGCTCCAGTCGCTCTGTGCTTGTCGCCACGCGCGGCGGGGCCTAGAGGAGCGGAATGGCAGGAGACATTCTAGACAATCGTGGGCGCGGTACGGCCGGGTTCACCTGGCCCGCCATTCATCCGGAGGGCCGCAAGTTCGGCGCGATTGCAGCTGCGGCCTGCCTCGTAGGCGCGTTTCTCGGCGGCTCGCTGCTCGGCTGGCCCCTCGCGGTGCTGACGCTGGGCGTACTCGCCTTCTTCCGCGATCCCGAGCGGGTCACGCCGCGCGACGACAGCATGATTGTCGCGCCTGCCGATGGCCTCGTCACGCTGATCTGCACGGTGAACCCTCCGCGCGAAATGACGGCGGAAGATGGGAGCGGCCAACCGGCCTTGGCCGATGTGCCGGTGACGCGCATTTCGATCTTCATGTCGGTGTTCGACGTCCATGTGAACCGCACGCCCATCGGCGGCACGATCCGCCGGGTCGTCTACATCCCAGGCAAATTCCTGAATGCGGATCTCGACAAGGCGAGCGAGGAGAACGAGCGCCAGCACTTCGTGGTCGAGCGCGGCGACGGCGTGCGCGTGGGGTTCACCCAGATCGCTGGTCTGGTTGCACGGCGCATCGTGCCGTTCGTGAAGGCGGGTGACATCGTGGCTGGCGGGCAGCGCGTTGGCCTGATCCGGTTCGGCAGCCGGGTCGATGTGTACCTCCCCGCCGGTACCGAGCCGCGTGTCCTGATCGGGCAGCGCATTGTTGCCGGAGAAACGGTGCTTGCGGTGCTCGGCCAGACGCCGCTGATCGAAGGCGTGCGGCAGTGAGCGATACGCCTGCGCCCGGCAAGCGCGCGGCGGCAAGGGAAGTCTATTCCAGCGAGGATTTCGGGCGTCGCCGCCTGCCGCGCGGGCTGACCTTGCGCGCGCTCGTGCCCAACGCGATCACTTCGGCGGCGCTGTGCAGCGGGCTCACCGGCATCCGCTTTGCGATCGGCGGCGATTTTCATGCGGCGGTGCTGGCGGTCATGCTCGCGGGCGTGCTCGATGGCATCGATGGCCGCGTGGCGCGGCTGATGAAGGCGCAGTCCCGCTTCGGGGCCGAGCTTGACAGCCTGTCTGATGCCATCGCCTTCGGGGTCGGTCCGGCGCTGATCCTTTATCTCTGGTCGCTGAGTGCGGTGCCACGCTTCGGCTGGTTTGCCGCGCTGGCACTTGCGGTGTGCTGCGCCTTGCGGCTCGCGCGGTTCAATGCCTCGATCGATCTGCCGGGGCAGCCGCACAAGTCGGCGGGGTTCATGACCGGTGTACCTGCGCCGGTCGGGGCAGGGTTGGCGTTCCTGCCGCTCTATCTGTGGTTTGCCAGCGGTCTCGATCAATTCCGCCAGCCGATCGTCGTCGGCCCGTGGGCGCTGCTCATCGCATTCCTGATGATCTCGAACCTGCCGACCCTCGGCTGGGGCGCGCTGCGACCGCGGCGGGCGATCCGCCTCGAAGTCATAGCGCTGGCTGGCATGCTCACCGTGGCGCTGCTTACCGAGCCCTGGCTCACGCTGGTGGCAATCTGTGCCCTTTATCTCGTGCTCATGCCGGCCGGGCTCTGGCGCTATCGCCGAATCAGGCAGCAGCGCGCCAGCATGACTCCGTCGAAGCCTGAGCAGACTTGACGAGCCGCACCGGTGCGCGGCGTGTCCGCACCGGCATGCGCGGCGGCGCCGGCATCGAGGTGGTGGTGATCTCCACGAGGAATTCCCTGTCCGCCGCGAGCGCGCGCGACTCCGCCAGCAGCTTGCGGACGGCGGGCAGCTGCGCCCGCACGGTGACAGCGATTGCCGCAAACGCCACGCAGCCAGCGCCAACCATCACAAGCGAAGCGAGGAGGGAGACCATCGACATGGAAACGCTGCCTTTCGAACGTGGGTGAACCGCTTGACAGGCGGTGGATACCCTGTGGATAAGGTAGGGAGGGAATCGGAAGTTCCAACTCTTCCCTTCGATGAGAACAGTGTTCTCTTTTTGTTCCGTCCCGTCAAGTCGATTCGGTACGGGTCTGTGAAATTTTCAACATTCCGGGTTGCGATGGGCGCTTCGGCAAACCGAGCGCTGACTGTCATTCGTGTAGGAGAAACCTGCGGTTACACGCATTCCGCCGGATCGCGGTCCCCGCGCGCGGGGGGCGCGGGGACCGCAGTGGCGGTCTGGGAGGGCGCCTGGTCGGGGCGCGACCGCCTTGGGCCGCCTGGGTGTGCGGCCGGCATGGCCGCCTGGGTGTTGCGGCCAATCACAGTAATGGCGTGCAATTGAACAAGACTGCGGAATCGCAGCAAAAAGTTTCGATAGTGGCAGTTCCGGCTTAGTGCCGGTAGGCGCTTTGCAAGATCCGCTTGCTGAAGCTTCAAGCCAGATAAGCCGCGAAGTGCCTGGTGGACCGGAGGGCCTCGGGGGTTCGCGACTGGCGGTTTTGCCCGTCAACTGACCTTATGGGCATGTCCAATCATTTTGACAACTATGATTCACTACTTATTTGACACTGTCAGGGCGAATTGACGCTCGGCGTCCTGCTTCAGCCCGACTTTTCCGGCAGTTCTGTGTAGACGCCCGGCTCTTCCGGCGCTAACGGCCCTCTCGCTACAGCATGATTCGGGCATGGTGCCTGCGGAGCGCTGCAGCAATCCACATGGAATGCGCACATACCGGTGCCGCGCTGGGGTCTTTCCCGACAAGCGGTTCCTGCGTTCCAGAGGCCCAACCGGAAAGGAATGACTTATGGCGGCTCCTGTCGTCACCATGCAGCAATTGATCGAGGCCGGCGCCCACTTCGGCCACCAGACCCACCGCTGGAACCCGCGGATGAAGCCGTATATCTTCGGCGCCCGCAACGGTATCCACATCCTCGACCTCTCGCAGACCGTGCCGCTGTTCGCCCGCGCGCTCGAATTTGTGTCGGCCACCGTTCAGGGCGGCGGCAAGGTCCTGTTCGTCGGCACCAAGCGCCAGGCGCAGGAGCCGATCGCCCAGGCCGCGCGCGCGTCGGGTCAGCACTATGTCAACCACCGCTGGCTGGGCGGCATGCTCACCAACTGGAAGACGATCTCGGGCTCGATCAAGCGCTTCAAGGCGCTGGAAGAGCAGCTTTCGGGCGACACCACCGGCCTCACCAAGAAGGAAGTGCTCCAGCTTACCCGCGAGCGTGACAAGTTCGAGCTCTCGCTCGGCGGCATCCGCGACATGGGCGGCATTCCCGACGTGATGTTCGTGATCGACGCCAACAAGGAAGAGTTGGCGATCAAGGAAGCCAATGTGCTCGGCATTCCGGTCGTCGCGATCCTCGATTCGAACGTCTCGCCCGATGGCATCGCGTTCCCGGTTCCCGCGAACGACGACGCCAGCCGCGCCATCCGCCTCTACTGCGAAGCGATTGCCGCTGCCGCCACCCGCGGTGGCCGCGATGCCGCGATCGCTTCGGGCGCGGACCTCGGCGCGATGGACGAGCCGCTTCCGGAAGAAGTTGCCGTCGAGGCAGCAGAAGCCTGATCCTGTCCAGTTCGGTGGCGTTCTCCGTCAAGGGGCCGTCACCGAACTGACCCGGACACCCCTTACGGGCCGCGCCAGGTAGCTATGACCGGGCTGCGGCCTAACCCATATCCACGAGACAAGAAGGATCACCGCAATGGCCTATACCGCCGCTGACGTGAAGAACCTGCGCGAGCGCACTGGCGCCGGCATGATGGATTGCAAGAAGGCTCTGGACGAGACCGGTGGCGATTTCGAAGCCGCGGTCGACGCGCTGCGCGCCAAGGGCCTTGCCGCCGTTGCCAAGAAGTCGAGCCGCACGGCCGCTGAAGGCCTCGTCGGTGTTGCCGTGTCGGGCACCCGCGGCGTGGCCGTCGAAGTCAACTCGGAAACCGACTTCGTTGCCAAGAACGAGCAGTTCCAGGATTTCGTGCGCAAGACCACCGAAGTCGCGCTCGGCCTTTCCGCTGACGACGTCGAGGCGCTCAAGGCCGCTGCCTACCCCGACGGTGGCACCGTTGCCGACAAGCTGACCAACAACGTCGCGACGATCGGCGAGAACCAGCAGGTTCGCCGCATGAAGACCGTCGCGGTCTCGTCGGGCCTCATCGTGCCCTACATGCACAACGCTGCTGCTCCGGCTCTCGGCAAGATCGGCGTGCTCGTCGCGCTGGAATCGGAAGCCGGTGCCGATGTGCTCGAGCCGCTCGGCAAGCAGATCGCGATGCACATCGCCGCGGCCTTCCCGCTGGCGCTCAAGGCCGAGGACCTCGATCCCGAAACGATCGCGCGCGAACGCAAGATCGCGGCGGAGAAGGCGGCGGAAACCGGCAAGCCCGCCGAAGTCCAGGCCAAGATGGTCGATGGCGCGGTGGCCAAGTATGCCAAGGACAACGCTCTGCTTTCGCAGCTCTTCGTGATGGACAACAAGACCCCCATCGCGCAGGTCGTCGAGGCCGCCGGCAAGGCTGCCGGCGCCAAGATCACGCTGACCGACTATGTCCGCTTCCAGCTCGGCGAAGGCATCGAAAAGGAAGCCACCGACTTCGCGGCGGAAGTCGCTGCGGCAGCCGGCATCAAGTAAACATTGCACAATACGCGGCGCTTCCCGTTCTGGCGGGGGGCGCCGCTGTGCATTGGCGCACAAACCTGTGTCCCTTGCCCTTGGCACGCGCCAACTCGCGCGTATAAGGGCCGCGCTCCCCTCTATACGAGTTTGCCCGGACGATGAGCCTTCCCCCCCTCAAGCGCGTACTTCTCAAGCTTTCGGGCGAAGTGCTGATGGGGAGCCAGCCCTTCGGCATCGACACCGACTTCGTCGCGCAGATGGCCGAGGAACTGAAGGCAGCCAAGGAAACCGGGCTGGAGCTGTGCCTTGTCATCGGCGGCGGCAACATCTTCCGCGGCATGGCCGGTGCGGCCAAGGGGATGGACCGTGCACAGGCCGATTACATGGGCATGCTCGCGACGATCATGAACGCGCTGGCGATGCAGAGCGCGCTCGAGAAGATCGGCGTGCCGACCCGCGTCCAGTCCGCGATCCAGATGGACGAGGTCTGCGAGCCGGTGATCCGCCGCCGCGCCGAACGACACCTCGAAAAGGGCCGCGTGGTGATATTCGCCGCTGGTGTCGGCGCCCCCTATTTCACCACCGATTCCGGTGCTGCGCTGCGCGCTGCCGAGATGAAGTGCGACGCCTTGCTCAAGGGCACCAGCGTCGACGGCGTCTATGATGACGATCCGAAGAAGAACGCGAACGCCAAGCGCTATGATACGGTCGATTTCGACACGGTGCTGGCAGACAATCTCAAGGTGATGGACGCTTCCGCCGTGGCACTTTGCCGCGACAATGCCATCCCCATCGTGGTGTTCTCGATCCGGGAACGCGGCAATCTTGCCCGCGTTCTGGCAGGACAGGGCACCCAGACCATCGTTCAGAAAATCAGCGCTTAAAAGGAAGGCTTGCCCATGGCCAAGTATGACAAGGCCGATCTCGAACGCCGCATGAAGGGCGCGGTGGAATCGCTGCGCAGCGATCTTTCCGGTCTGCGCACCGGCCGCGCCAATGCCGCGCTGCTCGATCCGATCATGGTCGTCGTCTACGGTGCGAACACCCCGCTCAACCAGGTCGCGACGATCTCCGCGCCCGAGCCGCGCATGCTGACCGTGCAGGTGTGGGACAAGTCGAACATCGGCCCGGTCGAGAAGGCGATCCGTTCGGCAGGGCTCGGGCTCAACCCGATCAACGATGGCAACACGCTGCGCCTGCCGATCCCCGATCTCACCGAGGATCGCCGCAAGGAGCTCGCCAAGCTCGCCTCGCAGTATTCGGAGAAGGCCAAGATCGCCATCCGCAACGTCCGCCGCGACGGCATGGACGCGCTCAAGGCCGACGAGAACAAGAAGGAAATCTCGGAAGACGAACGCAAGCGTTTCGAAACCGAGCTGCAGAAGCTGACCGACGAGCAGATCAAGGCGGCGGACGAAGTCAGCGCGGCCAAGGAAAAGGAAATCCTCGGCAAGTGAGCTCGGCTGCGGCGCCTCAGGGAAGCGAAGCGGTCGCCGGCCAGATGGGCGGCGGCTACACCGGTCCTGCGCGCCATGTCGCGATTATCATGGATGGCAACGGGCGCTGGGCGAAGAAGCGCTTCCTGCCGCGCGCCGTCGGCCACAAGCGCGGGGTCGACACCGTGCGCGAAGTCGTCCGCGCAGCGCGCCACATGGGGCTTGAAGCGCTGACGCTTTATGCCTTCTCGTCCGAGAACTGGAAGCGGCCCGAAGACGAGATCGCGGACCTCATGGGTCTGCTGCGCGCCTTCATCCGCAGCGATATCGACGAGTTCGCCGCCAACGACGTGCGCCTGAAGATCATCGGCGATTACAAGGTCCTGCCGCCCGATATTGTCGAGATGATCGAGGATGCGCTGGCCCGCACCGCACATGGCCGCAGCACCACGCTGGCGATCGCGCTCAACTACGGCTCGCAGCAGGAGATCGCCCGGGCTGCGGCGGCTGCAGCGACCAAGGGCGAAGTGACCGTATCTGCCATCGAGGCCGAACTCTACACCTCGGACTTGCCGCCGCTCGATCTCATCATCCGCACCTCGGGCGAAGTGCGTCTCTCGAACTTCCTGCTGTGGCAGGCGGCCTATGCCGAAATGTGGTTCACCGACGTGCTCTGGCCCGATTTCACCCCGGGCCACCTGCGTGAGGCGCTGGACCACTACGCCACCCGCGAGCGCCGCTATGGAGGGCGCTGAGCCCGTAGCCACACCCGCCGCGCCGCCCAAGCGCAGCGATCTGCCGGTGCGCGTGGCCTCGGCGGCGGTCATGCTCGGCATCGCCGGTTTCGCGCTGTGGCAGGGCGGCCTCGTCCTCAAGGGTTTCATCGCGCTCGTCGGCTTCGGCGTCTTTGCCGAATATGCCGCGCTTGCCGCCAGGATCGCGCCCGATCCGGCGCGGATGGTGACGGCAGTGATCACCGGCGGGCTCTATATCGGCTGGGCGGCCTTCGCGCTGATCGTGATGCCGATGGTCCTGCTCATCGCGGTGCTCGGCCTTGTCATCTGTACCGATACCGGCGCCTATTTCGCCGGACGCGCCATCGGCGGGCCCAAGATCGCGCCGAGCATCAGCCCGTCGAAGACCTGGGCCGGCCTCGCGGGTGGCATGGCGGCAGCGGCGCTCTGGGCCACGCTCTACATCCTGTTTGCCGCCTATGTGCTTTCGGCGATGAGCCCCACCGGCCCAAGTCTTGCCGAAGCGTTTCGCACCACACGGCTCGGCATGGCCGCGCTGGCGGGGGCAGGGCTTGCCGTCGCCGCGCAGGCGGGTGATTTCTACGAGAGCTGGCTCAAGCGGCGGGCCGGGGTGAAGGACAGCGGCCGGCTCATTCCGGGGCATGGCGGTTTGTTCGATCGGGTTGACGGACTGCTGCCGGTCGCCATCATAGCAGGAACAGCGTGGGCTGCCTCTGGGGCAGCAGCAGGGGGAGCAGGAGGCGCATGACGCGCACGATTACCATTCTGGGCGCCACGGGTTCGGTCGGTGCGTCCACGCTTGATCTGGTGCGGCGCAACCGCGACATGTTCCGCGTGATCGCGCTCACCGCGAATTGTCAGGCGGTCGAGCTCGCCGCGCTGGCGAAAGAATTTGGCGCTGAAGTGGCCGTTGTCGCCGATGAAAGCTGCCTTCCGGCCCTGCGTGACGCTCTTGCCGGAAGCGGCATCGAAGCCGCAGGCGGCGCCCCCGCTGTCGTCGAAGCCGCCGCGCGCGGTGCCGATATCACCATGGCGGCGATTGTCGGCTGTGCGGGCCTCGCGCCCACCATGGCCGCCATCGAATGCGGCAAGGCCGTCGCGCTCGCCAACAAGGAAGCGCTCGTTTCGGCGGGCGAAGTGATGACCGCGGCGGTCAAGCGCACCGGCGCCACGCTGCTGCCGGTCGACAGCGAGCACAACGCGATCTTCCAGTGCCTTGCCGGCAACGATCCCGCCCATGTCAAGGCGATCACGCTGACGGCGAGCGGCGGTCCATTCCGCGAGTGGGACATGGAGCGCATCCACCGCGCCACGCCCGCCGAAGCGGTCAAGCACCCCACGTGGTCGATGGGCGCCAAGATCAGCGTCGATTCGGCTACGATGATGAACAAGGGCCTCGAGTTCATCGAAGCCTTCCACTTGTTCCCGGTCGGCGTGGAGCGCCTGCGCATTATCATCCACCCGCAGTCGATCGTCCACTCGATGGTCGAGTACCGCGATGGCTCAACCCTGGCGCAGCTTGGCCCTTCCGACATGCGCGTGCCGATCGCCTCGGCGCTCGCATGGCCTGCGCGGATGGAAACGCCCTGCGTCCCGCTCGATCTCGCCGCCATCGGCAGCCTGACCTTCTTCAAGCCCGATGAAGAGCGCTTCCCTGCCACACGCGTTGCGCGCGAAGCGGTGATCGCGGGCGGTGCGGCCCCTGCCGTGCTCAACGCGGCGAACGAGATCGCGGTCGCCGCCTTCCTCGCTGGTCAGATCGCGTTCACCCGTATCGTGCGATGTGCGGAGGACGTGCTGGCACGCGGCGTGCCCCGGCCTCCGGTGACCCTCGAAGAGGTGATCGCGGTGGACCGGGAAACCCGCATCCGCGCCGCCGAGACGATGGAGACCGTGTCCTGAACGCTGCCGTGCAAAGTCCGGGAATCCTGCTGACCCTGCTGGCTTTCGTGCTGGTGCTTGGGCCGCTCGTGTTCATCCATGAACTGGGCCATTACCTCGTCGGCCGCCTGTTCGGCGTGAAGGCGGACAGCTTTTCGATCGGTTTCGGCAAGGAGATCGCCGGCTGGACCGACAAGCGCGGCACGCGCTGGCGGCTTTCCGCGCTGCCGCTCGGCGGCTACGTCCAGTTCGCGGGCGACATGAACCCGGCGAGCACGCCGAGCGCCGAATGGCTCTCGCTCCCCGCTGAAGAGCGCGAACGCACCTTCCAGGCCAAGCCGATCTGGCAGCGCGCGCTGATCGTGCTCGCAGGGCCGCTGACGAATCTGCTGCTAGCCGTCGCAATCCTTTCCGGCTTCACCATGGCCTATGGCAAGGTCGTCATCCCGCCGGTCGTCGGCATGGTGCAGGAAGGCTCCGCCGCCGCCAAGGCCGGTGTCCAGCTGGGCGACCGTGTCGTTTCGCTGCAGGGCTCACCCATCGACAGTTTCCTCCAGATCCGCCTCGCCGTCGCGCAGCATCCCGGCGAGCCACTCGATCTCGTCATCGAGCGCGACGGGCGGCGCCTGACCTTGCCCGCCATCGCCGCCTTCAAGGAAGTGTCCGACAAGTTCGGCAACACCCAGAAGATCGGCTACCTCGGCATCGGCCCCGCTTCGGCGCAGCGCGTCCGCGTCGGACCTGTCGAAGCCGTGGGCGACGCGGTCATCCAGACGCGCGACATCATGGGCATGATGATCACCGGCATCGGCCAGATCATCACCGGCAAGCGCGAGATCAAGGAACTCGGCGGGCCAATCAAGATCGCCAAGTATTCGGGCGAACAGCTGGTCTCGGGCTGGGCGAACTACGTCTGGTTCATCGCCCTGATCTCGATTAACCTCGGGTTCATCAATCTCTTGCCAATTCCGGTGCTCGATGGCGGGCACCTCGCGTTCTACGCGATCGAGGCGGTCAGCCGCAGGCCGGTCAGCCAGCGCGGGCAGGAATGGGCCTTCCGCACCGGTCTTGCGCTGGTCGTGGCATTGATGCTGTTCGTGACCTTCAACGATGTCGCTTCGTTGCGCGTTTTCGGAGGCTAGGGAGTAGGACTTGCGAACGGCTGCGTCCGGCCTTGAGCGCCTGACGTCAGGGGGAGCCGGATTTTCCACAAAATGCGGGGCAATTACGGTCTGCTGCGGTGTGCTTGCTTGATTGGCGGGCTTGCATCGGGCAGGAGGCGGCATCGCGGGGCGTGACGGACTGTTGCCGTCGCGCGCTACGGTGCGCAGGCGGAGCGGCGGGTGCCGCTGCGCTGCACGAAGAAACGGGATGGCGCTTGGTGATGAATGCTTGCAACTTGCCCCGGACCGCGCGGCGTATGACTGGTCAGGCTAACCTGGCCGGCACGCTGGCGGCGCTTGCGGCAACGACCTGCCTCGCCGGCATGCCCGTGGCTGCCAGCGCGCAGCAGGCTGCTCCGGCCCCGGCTCCGGCCGTGCCAGCAGCGGCGCTTGCTCCAGCACCTGCACCGGCTCCGGTCGAACTCGTCCGCTCGATCACCATTTCGGGCGCCCAGCGGCTCGAAGCCGATACGATCCGCTCGTACATCCGTCTCAAGGAAGGTGATCGCTACACCCAGGCCGCGGCGGACCAGGTCCTCAAGGACCTCTACGCCACCGAACTCTTCGCCGACGTGCAGGTGCGCGACAATGCCGGTGACGTGGTGATCGAGGTCAAGGAAAACCCGGTCGTCAACCGCATCATCCTCGAAGGCAACAAGCGCCTGAAAGAGGACAAGATCCTGCCCGAAATCAAGCTCTCGGCGCGCCAGATCTTTACCCGTTCCAAGGTGCGCGCGGATGTCGCCCGCATCATCGAACTCTACAAGCGCCAGGGTCGCTTCGCCGCCTCGATCGAGCCCAAGATGGTCATGCTCGATCAGAACCGCGTCGATATCGTGTTCGAGATCAACGAAGGCCCCAAGTCGCGCGTTCGCCAGATCAACATCATCGGCAACGAGAAGTTCTCCGCCAGCCAGCTGCGCGGCGAGATGGTGACCAAGCAGGCGCGCGTGTTCCGCGTCTTCTCCAGCGGCACCAGCTACGATCCCGATCGCCTCGCGTTCGATCAGCAGAAGCTGCGCCAGTTCTACCTGACCAACGGTTATGCCGATTTCCGCGTCGTTTCCGCCGTGGCCGAACTCACGCCGGACAAGCGCGATTTCATCATCACCTACGTGGTCGAGGAAGGGCAGCGCTACCACTTCGGCGACGTGAAGGTAGACAGCCAGCTGCGCGACTTCGACGGTGACGCGCTGGCCAAGCGCCTGCCACTCAAGGCGGGCCAGTGGTACAATGCCAAGCAGGTCGAGGACACCGTCGACAGCCTGACCGAGACGGCGGGCAGTTTTGGCTATGCCTTCGCGGACGTCCGGCCGGACTTCAACCGCAACAAGGACGACCTGACGATGTCGATCACCTTCCGCATCGCGGAAGCGCCGCGCGTCTATGTCGAGCGGGTCGATGTCAACGGCAACACGCTGACGCAGGACAAGGTCATCCGCCGCGAGTTCCGCGCGGCCGAGGGCGATGCGTTCAACTCGTTTCAGATCAAGCGCTCGTCGAACCGCATCAAGTCGCTCGGCTATTTCCAGGAGAAGTTCGAGGTCGAGCAGAAGCCCGGTTCGGCGCAGGATCGCATCATCCTCGAAGCCAATGTCGAGGAGAAGCCCACCGGGCAGCTGCAGCTTTCGGCCGGTTTCTCGAGCCTTGAAAGCTTTATCTTCCAGGCTTCGATCCAGCAGAACAACTTCCGCGGCCGTGGCCAGACGATCGGCCTCTCGGGCGATATCTCGCGCTTCTCGCGCAGCGTCCAGCTCAGCTTTACCGAGCCCTACCTGTTCGATCGCAACGTCTCGCTCGGTGTTGACATCTATCGCCGCGATTTCAACAGCTTCAACTTCTTCAACAGCAACCGCAACACCACCTACCGGAACGCCACGACCGGCTTCCAGGTCCGTGCCGGCCTGCCGCTGACCGAATACATGTCGCTGATCGGGCGCTACACGCTTAACCTCGAGAACGTGACGCTCGACCGCGATACCTATTACCTGCCCGATGCCAACGGCAACTTGCAGTGCTCGATCTTCCTCGCGGGCCGCTATCTGTGCGATGCGATCGGCAAGCGCACAAGCTCGATCATCGGCGCCAGCGTGGTCTACGATACGCTCGACAATCGCCTGCGCCCGACGAGCGGCTCGCAGGTCGTGCTCGGCGTCGACGTAGCCGGCCTCGGCGGTTCGGTGCGCTATGCCCGTATCAACGCCAATGCTGCGAAGTACTTTGCGCTGGGCAAGGGCTTCGTGTTTTCGCTGCGCGGCGAAGGCGGCGCGATCAAGGCGCTCAGCAACCGTACCAACGACCCCACGATCGACGATGTGCGCCTGACCGACCGCTTCTTTCTCGGCCAGCCGCAGATGCGCGGCTTCGACATTCGCGGCGTCGGTCCGCGCGTGCTGCGCCGGTTTTACAGCGGGTTCGATCCCAGAGACGGCAGCGGCGGCGTGACCAGTCCGGACCGCAACCAGTGGGTCGATGACGCGCTCGGCGGCAAGTACTACTATCTCGGCCACGCAGAGCTCGAGATTCCGCTGGGCTCGGGTGCGCGCGAACTGGGCCTGAGGCCCTCGATCTTCGTCGACGCGGGTGCGGTGTTCAGCGTCGCGCGTCCGGCCGTGTCTGGCACGACCCTGCTCTATCAGGACAATATCACCGGCCGCCTCACCACGTCCGCCTCGGATTCTGCGGGCAAGGCGAACAATGTGGCCCAGAAGTTCGACGAGACATTTGTTGGTAACAGTCCCAAGCCACGCATTTCGATCGGCTTCGGGGTCAACTGGAACTCGCCGTTCGGCCCCTTCCGTATCGACATCGCCAAAGTCCTCAGCAAGGTCGATGGCGACGACACTCAGGCAGTCAACTTCAACGTAGGAACACAGTTCTGATGCAAAACCGTATTCTCGCAGGCCTCGTTGCCGCTCTCGCGCTCGGCGCGGCGCCCCATGCCATGGCCCAGGCTGCGGCAGCTCCGGCCGCCAGCACGCCCGGCGGCATTGTCGCGCCCGGCATCGCCTATGCCAACGCGCAGGCCGTTGTGGGCGCTTCGGCAGCCTACAAGACCGCGATGGCCCAGCTGCCCACCACCTACAAAGCGACGATCGACGCGGTGAACACCCGCCGCAACCAGATCGCCGCGCAGCTCAAGCCGCTCTACGAGAAGTTCGAGGCGGACCAGAAGGCCGCCAAGCCCGACCAGGCTGCGCTCCGCACCCAGGCGGCCCAGATCCAGCAGATCGAGCAGTCGGCCGAGCGCGAGATCCAGCAGATGGCCGAACCGCTCAACCTGGCTCAGCAGTTCATCATCGAGCAGATCAGCGACAAGCTCACCGCCGCCACGCAAGCGGCGATGACCAAGCGCAAGGTCACGCTCGTGCTCGATTCGCAGAGCGTGCTGAAGGCCGATGCTGCCTACAACCTCAATCAGGACATCCTGGCCGAACTCAACACGCTGATCCCCAGCGCCCAGCAGGTCCCGCCCGCCGGCTGGAAGCCGCGCGCACAGCGTGAGGCCGAAGCGCAGCAGGCTGCCCAGCAGGCCGCTGCCGCTCCGGCCGCCGCCGCGCCGGCGGGCAAGGCGCCCGAAGGCCGCTGAGAGCTGACGGAATGAGCGAGACGACGGAAGGAGCGGCGGCAACGCCGCTTCAGCTCGACATCGTGAAGGTGATGGCGGCGCTGCCGCACCGCTATCCCCTTCTGCTCGTCGACCGGGTAGCCGAGCTAGTGGTGGGTGAACGCATCCACGCGATCAAGGCCGTTTCGATGAACGAGCAGTTCTTTCAGGGCCACTTCCCCGGCCGGCCGATTATGCCGGGTGTCCTCCAGATTGAAGCGCTGGCGCAGGCCGCCGGCGTGCTCGCGGTGGAGACGCTCGGCCTCGCCGGCACCGGCAAGCTCGTCTATTTTATGGCGATCGAGGAAGCCAAGTTCCGCACCCCGGTGGAGCCGGGCTGCCTGCTCGACCTCCATGTTGCATTCACCCAGAAGCGCGCTCGCGTCTGCAAGTTCGCCGGCAAGGCGATACTGGGGGACAAGATCGCGACCGAAGTCAGCTTCACCGCGATGATTGCGGACAGCTGATCGGTTGCGTTTTGGTCGCGAACCGTATAGGGGCGCGCCTTTCCTAGATTCCCCAGAGGCCGGTCGGAACCGGCTTCGCTTAGTGGAGCGAGACCCATGAAGGCCAATACCCACCCCGACTACCACATGATCAAGGTGCAGATGACCGACGGCACCGTGTTCGAGACCCGCTCGACCTGGGGCAAGGAAGGCGACACCATGGCGCTCGAAATCGATCCGCTTTCGCACCCGGCCTGGACCGGCGGCACCCGCCAGCTCGATCAGGGCGGTCGCGTCGCGCAGTTCAACAAGCGCTTTGGCGGTCTTACGCTCAAGAAGTGAGCGCCGGATCGGACTGGAAAGTTGGAAGAAGGGCGGCCTCGGTCGCCCTTTTTTCGTGAAATGCGCTCGGTCCGCCCCTTGCCATCGCCGCACGGCGGGATGAAAGAGCGCGCATGGCTGTTCTGACCAGTGCCTTCGACAACCTGCTCGGCTACCAGATGCGCCGCGCGACCGCTGTGCTCATGGCCGATTTTGTGCGCACCCTGTCCGATTTCGACATGCGGCCGGCCGAAGTGACCACGCTTCTTGTCATCGCCGAGAACCCGGATTGCTCGCAGAGCGAAGTGGGCGAGGCGATCGCGATCAAGCGCGCCAACATGGTGCCGATCATCGCCCGCCTGATCGAGCGCGATCTCGTTGCCCGCACTCGCGTCGATGGCCGCAGCCTTGCCCTGCGCGTCACCGAAAAGGGCGCCGATCTCGCAGCAGATGCCTGGCGCCGGATTGCCGAGCACGAGGCGCGCTTCCGTGATCGGCTCGCGCCTGAAGACCTCCAGACTGTGCTCGCCGCGCTCCCTGTCCTGCGCACCGCGATCGACGACGCGCCGTCGGTAGGCGAGCAATAGTCTGACACACCGAGATCGCGACTAACCATCGGTACTGTAACTCGAAAACACAGGCGCCGGTAATTCGGCGCAGTCCTCTCATTTTTGTCGGTTGCTGCACCAAGGGGCACTGCCCAACCTTTCGATCCGAAGCCGGGAACCAGCACTGCGCGCAGGAAAATGCGCAGGCCCCGGCCGTCCATTGGATGAGAGGAGAATGGCATGCGGTACACGCGCGTTCTTGGCTGGTCGTCGGTTGCGGCGATCGCGGTTTCCCTGGCCATGCCCGCCTATGCGGCGGAAGCCGCCGATGCCGCCGCGGAAGGAGGCACTTCGGCAGAAGCATCAAGCAAGGATGTCATCATCGTCACCGCCACGCGTCAGGCGGCCGACAAGCAGAAAGTCGGCGTCGCGCTGACCGCGATCACCGCGGAAGACATCGCGCTGCTTGCCCCGCGTTCGCTCCTCGATATCCAGGGAACTGCGCCCAACGTGTTCATCGGCAGCGGCACTGCCGCCCCGGGACAGAGCGCCATCTTCATCCGCGGCCAGGGCTATGCCGACGTCGAGAAGACCCAGAGCCCGCCGGTCGGCGTGATCCAGGACGGCGTGTTCTTCGGCAACAACACCGGCCAGTTGCTCGACATGTTCAACGTCTGCTCGGTTGAAGTCGACCGCGGTCCGCAGGGAATCTTCTACGGCAAGAACACCACCGCCGGCCTCATCAACCTCACGCGCTGCGCGCCCACGCGCAAGCTCGGGGCCAGCTTTGAATTGGGCTACGGCTCGTTCAATGAGTTCTACGGCCGCGGCGTGCTCAATGCGCCGCTCGGTGATAAGGGTGGCATTGCCTTCTCCGGCCAGTATCGCCGCATCGACGGCATTCTCAACAACGTCTTCACCAACAGGCGCGCGGGCGGCTCGGAATACCGCGCCTTCAACCTCAAGATCAACTACGACCTCGCCTCGTGGTTGAACGCGGACCTCAGCCTCGACCACATCCACCAGGAAGGTGGCGGCACCCCAGTCCAGTTCGGCAACAAGCTGTCCGCCGCGATCCTGTCCGGGGGCAACCCGGCTGCCGTCTGGCCCAGGTACAATCCCGAAACCGGCAGCCCCGACGGCCTCAAGCCGCGTGAGATCGGCAACAATCTCGGTGCCGACCGCGACCGCCTGAACACCAACATGGCCAGCCTCACGCTCAAGGCCAAGACCCCGATCGGCGAGCTGGTCTCGCAGACCTCCTACATGTCGTCAGGCGATACGGTGAACCAGGACTTCGACGGCACTTGCCGGGGCGCGCCCGGCTGCACCAGCGTCGGCAACCCGCTGCTCGCGGCTACCGGCAGTGTTCTGCTCACCAATCGCGACCAGACTTACAAGCAGTTCACGCAGGAAGTCCGCCTGCAGGGCAAGGCCGCTGATGGGCTCGTGGATTACATCGCCGGTGCCTACTACTATAATCACAAGATCACGCTGCACCAGAACACCAACGGCGCGATCGACCAGTTCTCGGCCGAAAAGGATCATAGCTGGTCGTTCTTCGGCAACATCGATCTCAATCCTACGCCCACGCTCAAGATCTCGGGCGGCGTGCGCAACATCTTCGAGGCCAAGCGGTTCAATACCGAATACATCCTGCTCGGCACGATCCCGCTCGTCCCCCGGATCAATGATCGCCGCAGCTGGCAGAGGCTGATCACCCGCTTCAACATCCAGTGGCAGGCGGCGCCCGACGTGCTGCTCTACGTCAACCGCTCGGAAGGCTTCCGGTCGGGCGGCTTCTCGATCCGCGGCACACTTTCGGAACAGCAGGCCAGCCAGACCAACTGCGGCACGGTCGGTGGCTGCCCGAACAACAACTTCCTCTCGTTCCTTCCCGAAACCAACACGACCTATGAAGCCGGCTTCAAGACCCGCTTCCTGAACCGCGCGATCACTTTCAACGCGGCGGGCTTCATCAACGATATCAAGGATTTCCAGCAGTCTCAGGTGGTCGTGACGCCGAACTATGGCCCCGGAACCAACACGTATGTGGTGAGCTTCCCGAAGGTTCAGATCAAGGGTCTCGAGTTCGAACTCGATCTCGACGCGGGCAAGCTCAGCGATCCGCTCAAAGGCCTCTCGCTCTCCGGCACGCTGGGCATCCAGGATGCCAACGTGAAGAACGGCAAGGTCAACGGTCAGACCTCGTCGATCGGCGCCGGGGCGCAGGCCGGCGCACCCGGCACCACCGCCGATTTCACCGGCGTCCTGCTCCAGCGCGTGCCGAAGACGAGCTATACCGTTCGAGGCAGCTACGTTCGCGATCTCTCGGATGATGCGAAGATCTCGCTGACCGCCGGCTACTCGTGGCTTGCGAGCTTCTCGCTCGGAACCTTCGGCACGCTCAACGACATCCAGCCCGGCTACGGCCTGCTCGATGCATCGGCCACGCTCAACTACAAGGGCTACTTCCTGCGCGTCGCGGGCAAGAACCTGACCGACGTTGCCTACCGTACGCAGTCGCTGCCTACTGTGTTCTTCCAGGGCTGGGCGGCCCCGGCGACGGTGACCGTCTCGGTTGGCGCGAAGTTCTGATCTTCACATAGAGGCTGAAAACAGGAAACCCCGGCGGATGGCCTCCGCCGGGGTTTCTCTTTTCGGCTATCGGGCCGCTTCAGAGACCGAGGATCGTGAGCAGCGTGGCATCGAGCAGGCCGTCCCCCAGGCCGTTGTTCAGGCGGAACTGCCTGATCGCAGCAGCCGTTCGCGGGCCCAGCAATCCGTCTGCTGCGCCAATGCTGGTGAAGCCTCGCATCTGCAGCGCACGCTGAACGGCCCGCACGGTCTCGGCATCGGGCTGTGTGGCAGGCGGTTCGGCAAGGACGCGCCGTACTTTCTCCAGCCATGCCAGACGGTCGGGAAGGCCGACCGTGCCGCCGTTGATCCGCTTCGTCATTTTGGTGAAGTCGCCAGTGTCGCACAGAGCATTGAGGTCCTTCCACCGCCAGAACGCGCAGGCCACCCGCAGCGCCTCGTCAGGCGCCGCCGCGCTCTCCGGCTTCGCCACTAGGTCGAGCCCGGCGCGAGCGCCCACTTGCTTGTAGCTGTCCTTGCCGGTGATCTGGATGTAGCCGCGCCCGCGGTAGCGGAAGCCGTCGCCCGTTGCAGGCGCGCCATTGCCGAGGCGGTTGGCGTAGACGAAGTTGCCGAGCTTTTCGGGACTACGGGCAAAGGCCTGCGCGCTGGCCAGCGTCGGAAAGCGCGACGGCCAGACCTGCATTATGCGCTCGGCGCCATAACTCAGACCTTCTTCGACACTCGAAAGTCCGCCGGATTCGTGGCCGATCTGGGCGAGGAAGAAATGCAGGCGGTTCGCGGTCTGCGCAATTCCGAATTCCTCGAACAGGTCGTGCGCGGTCGCAGCAAAGACCGGCAGATAGCCGGTTCGGGCGCGTGGGTAGAGTTCCTGGAGTTGGGCAAGTGCAATCATGCATGTCTCTCCGGAAAATGTAGGATTCAGGGGGGTGTAGATTCGCAAGTTTTCTTCAGATTTCTCCGAGTTTTTGAACAACTGAAAATCTGTTTATTGCACAGCGCAAGAGTTGGATGCGAGTTCAACGGCAGATATTCACTCGGAAAGCCTGCAGAAGGATCAAATGAATTCCAACAAGTCAATCGCAGTCACCGCGAATCTGGTGTTGGTTGGCCGGGTACGGCATGCGAGGACGAGGATGGCGCGCACCTCAAGATTCCGCTTCCCATTTCGCGCGCGTTCTGCAAAAGCGCGCCTCCGCGGTGTTGCTGTTTCGGCGCAGCCCGTGTTGCGTGGCGATCGTAGCTCAGTTGGTTAGAGCGCCGGTTTGTGGTACCGGAGGTCGTGGGTTCGAACCCCATCGATCGCCCCATTTTCCTCCATCCTGACACACTTCATCACGCCTGCACCTTGGTTCAGGCGCGCTAACCCCTTGCTCCCTATGCGGGCAGGTGGCAGAGGTAGACCTGCGGCGGGCAGGTTCAACTGTCCTGCCAGCCTTACGGACGTACCTGTCAACCCATGCACGGCCTTGCCAATCCTGCCCGTTTCCTGCGCATGGCGCGCTGGCTGATGCCGCTGATGCTGGTTCCGGGGCTGATCCTCGCGTTCGGCGCTGTTGCGTGGGGCTTGTTCATGGTTCCACCCGATCGGCTCATGGGCCAGACGGTTCGTATCCTCTTCATCCACGTGCCTTCCGCGTGGCTCGGCATGGCCGGCTGGTCGACGATTGCAATCGCAAGCCTTGTCGAACTGGTCTGGCGCCACCCGCTTGCTGGCATCGCTGCCCGCGCGGCTGCCGTGCCGGGGGCGGCGTTCACCGCGATCTGCCTCGCCACCGGCTCGATCTGGGCGCGCCCGACGTGGGGCACCTGGTGGGTATGGGATGGCCGGTTGACGAGCTTCCTTATCCTGCTGTTCCTCTATTTCGGCTATATCGCGCTCGCCGGCGCTGCGCAGCGTGATGCCGCGGCGGGGGAGGGCGCCAGCCGCGTCACCGCGATCTTCGGCCTTGTCGGCGCGGTCAATATCCCGATCATCAACCGCTCGGTGGTGTGGTGGAACAGCCTGCATCAGCCGCCCTCGATCACCGCGGGCAAGTCCTCGATCGACGCGGCGTTCCTTTATCCGCTGCTGCTCGCGGCGCTCGGCTTCACGCTCATTTTCGGCGGCCTCGTGCTGGCGCGCATGCGCATGCTGCTCGCCGATATCCAGACCGAGGCGCGCCTGCGCCGCAAGGCGATGGCGTAAGCGGCTGCAGATGCACGAAAGACTCGACCAGTGGCAGTTCGTGGTGGCGGCGCTCGCCATCGGCGTGATCGGCACGCTTGTCCTTGTGGGCTGGACCCTATGGGCCATGCGGCGCTCCGAAGCGCGGCGCGATAAGGCACGCGGCAAATGAACACGATGATAAAGCCCAAACACCAGCGCCTCGTGCTGATCGTCCTCGCGCTTGTCGCGCTGATCGGCGCTGGGCTGCTTGCCGCCTATGCGCTGAGCAAGCAGGCCGCCTATTTCTACCTGCCGAGCGAACTCGTGGCCAAGCCGCCCGAAGCAGGCCGTGCGGTGCGCCTTGGCGGCATGGTCGAGAAGGGCTCGATCAAGACGCAGGCGGACGGCGTAACGATCAACTTCATCGTCAAGGACGACAAGGCGCGCGTCCCTGTGCGCTTCTCCGGCATCACTCCCGATCTCTTCGTCGAAGGCTCGGGTGTGGTTGCCGAAGGCCGCATGGAAGGCACCACGTTCGTCGCCGATAATCTGCTCGCCAAGCATGACGAGAAGTATGTGCCCCGCGAGATGAAGAACATGACGTCGGCTGAGGCCAAGGCCGTGATCGCGGAGACGAAATGATCGCCGAACTTGGTCTTGCGGTCCTGTGGATGGCGGCGGCGCTGGCCGTGCTCCAGCTTGTCGCGGGCGCGCTGTCGCTGCGGCCCGCTACCGCGCACCTCGCTGGCGTTGTGCGCCCTGTTGCGATCCTGCAAGGCGTGCTCGTCGCTTGCGCTTTCGCCGCGCTGATCTGGCTGTTCCTGAGTACCGATCTCTCGGTCAAGCTGGTCGCGGAAAACAGCCATTCGGCCAAGCCCTTCATCTTCAAGCTCGCGGGCACCTGGGGCAACCACGAAGGCTCGATGCTGATGTGGGTGACGATCATGAGCCTTGCCGGCGGCTTCGTCGCGCTCATCGAAAAGCGCCTGCCCGAAAACACGCTGATCGCGACGCTGGCCGGGCAAGCCTTTGTCAGCCTAGGCTTCTACGCCTTCCTTCTGCTCGCCTCGAATCCGTTCGAACGCCTGCCGGAGGCGGCACCGGAAGGGGCAGGGCTCAACCCGCTGCTGCAGGACATTGGCCTCGCCTTCCATCCGCCCACGCTCTACGTGGGCTACGTCGGCCTTTCGATCGCGTTCAGCTTCGCGGTCGGCGCGCTGGTCACCCGCGATGTCGGCCCCGCCTTTGCCCGCGCGATGCGGCCTTGGGTGCTCGGCGCTTGGATATTCCTCACCCTCGGCATCACTGCAGGCTCGTACTGGGCCTATTACACGCTCGGCTGGGGCGGCTGGTGGTTCTGGGACCCGGTCGAGAACGCTTCGCTGATGCCCTGGCTCGCTGCCACAGCACTTCTGCATTCCTGCAGCGTGCTCGCCGCGCGCAATGCGCTGCGCACGTGGACGGTCATGCTCGGCGTAGTCGCCTTCTCGATGTCGATGGTCGGCACGTTCCTTGTCCGCTCCGGCATCCTGACCTCGGTCCACGCCTTCGCAGTCGATCCGACGCGAGGCTCGTTTATCCTCGCGCTGCTCGCCATCTACATCGGCGGCGCGCTGCTCCTGTTCGGTCTGCGCGCCAGCACGGTCACGGAAGGCGCGCGGTTTGCCGTGCTCAGCCGCGAATCGAGCCTCGTGTTCAACAACGTGATGCTCTGCGGCATTCTGGGCATTGTGCTCGTCGGCACGCTTTACCCGCTCCTCACCGAAGCGATGGGCGTCAAGGTCTCGGTCGGCCCGCCCTATTTCAACCCGGTCTCAGCCGTTTTTGCGATTCCCATGATGATGGTCATGGCCGTCGGCCCGGTCCTGCGCTGGCGGGAGGACAAGGGCGGACGGATCACGTGGCAGGTCGCGGTCCCGGCGCTGGTCTCGGCCGTGGCACTGCTTGCGGTTGAACTGCTCTTCGCGCCCAACCTGCTCCCTGCGCTTGGTCTCGCGTTGGCGCCGGGCCTTGCTGTCGCCTCGGTCCAACCGCTCGTCGGCCGCAACCTGCGCCGCACGCCGCTCCCGATCTACGGCATGGTCATCGGCCACCTCGGTATTGCTGTCGCCCTCTTCGGCATGGCGAGCGAAGGTGCGTTCTCTACCGAGCGCCTCGCCGCGATGAACCCCGGCGACAGCCAACAGGTCGGCCCGTTCAAGGTCGCGCTGCAGGATATCGGCCCCGTCGCCGGCCCCAACTGGACCGCACTCGAGGCTACTGTCTCGGCCAGCTATGCCGGCGGCGAGCCGACCGTGCTCCACCCGCAGGCGCGCACTTTCGCCAACCCGCCCGGCAACCGCACCGAAAGCGCGCTGCTGACCCGCTGGAACGGCCAGCTCTATGCCGTACTCGGCGAAGAGGGCGATGACGGCCGTTGGCAGATGCGTTTCTGGTGGAAGCCCTTCGTGCCGATGATCTGGTATGGCGGCGCACTCGTCGCGCTGGGCGGCTTGCTGGCGCTGCTCGGCCGCGTCGCGCGCGATGTGAAGCGGCTCGTGGCGATCGACAAGATCGCCTACCGCCGCGAAAGGCAGGGCCGATGAGCGATCCCGCACCGAAGAAGGGCCCCGGCCTCGCCGTCTGGCTCCCGCTCGGTCTCTTCGTCGGCTTCCTCGCGCTCGTCGTGGTCGGGCTCTACTGGCCGGCGGATCGCGAGGTTTCCAGCGCCTTCATCGGCAAGCCGCTCCCCGCGTTCGATCTGCCGCCCGCATCGGACGACCGCCCCGGCCTTGCCACCGCGCAGTTCAAGGAAGGCGGCAAGCCGCGCCTCCTCAACGTCTTTGCCAGCTGGTGCTTCCCCTGCAAGGTCGAAGCCCCCCAGCTTGCCGCGCTGGCGCAGCAGGGCGTGGAGATCGACGGTGTCGCGATCCGCGACCGCAAGGAGGATGTCGCCGGCTTCCTCAAGCAATACGGCAATCCCTTCAAGCGCATCGGCAAGGATGACCTGAGTCAGGTCCAGCTCGCCATCGGCTCCTCCGGCGTGCCCGAGACCTTCGTGATCGATGGCAAGGGGATCATCCGTTACCAGCATATCGGCGATATCCGGCAGGAGGATATCCCGCTGATCCTGCGCAAATTGGCGGAGGCGCAGTGATGTTTTCGGCAAGCCGCCACAGCCGTTCGTGTCGAGCGAAGTCGAGACACCAAGCGTGGCGTCAGGTGTCTCGACTTCGCTCG